>WRJV01000337.1 GCA_009778415.1 Clostridiales bacterium
ATCAACACCCAAAAAGCGTCGGTGATTGTCAACCACATCACTTATGCCCCAAGCGCCGAAGAACCATACACACAGGACATTTTCAACATGAGCCGTGCTTCTGATGAGTACGCAAAGGCTTTTAATGCGAAACACGCCATCCAAGATTACATCTTCACGGACGGCACATCGGCTGACAGTATAGAGCGTAAGTTTGCCGAGGATTTAGACGTGGCTGACGAAGTGATTGTTTACGCAAAACTTCCCCGCGGACCCCACGGTTTTTATATCCCGACCCCTGTTGGCAATTACTCCCCCGACTGGGCGATAACTTTCAAAAAAGGGAAGGTCAAACATATCTTCTTCATTGCTGAAACCAAAGGCACAATGGATGACCTTGAAATTCGCCCGATAGAGAGAGCCAAGATTGACTGCGCTAAACTGTTGTTTAACAAGTTTTCTACGGACGAAGTGAAATACCATGATGTTGACAGTTACCAAACCCTGCTTACCGTCATGGAAACGCTGTAATAATGAAATAGAACAAGCGACTGTAATTCTTGAAAATATCGATTCATTTAACAACAACATGAAAGGAAAAATGATCATGAAAAGAAAAATAACATCAGCACTGCTCGTGGCGGCAATGTTGCTCGCCTTTGGCACCGTAAATTCTATGCCGGCCAAAGCAGTAGCAGAGGAAACGAAAGCACAATTTACGGACGTAACCAATGCCGACTGGTTTTTTGAGGCAGTGAGTTTCGCTACAGAACACGGGTTAATGGACGGCACCGGAGGCGGGAAATTCTCCCCAGGTGCCACAATGTCCCGTGCCATGCTGGTAACGGTGCTGTATCGGCTGGATGGGGAGCCGGCTGTGGTAAGCAGCAACTCTTTCCTTGATGTCAGATATGACCAGTGGTATACAAATGCAATCACGTGGGCCAGCAACAGCGGCATTGTGAACGGTTACGACAGCGGTGCCTTTGGGCACAGCGACCCCGTCACGCGAGAGCAAGCGGTGTCTATACTGTACCGCTACGCAAAGATAAAAGGACTGAATTCAAGCTCGTCAGCCAATCTGTCAGAGTACGCCGACGTTAACGACGTCTCAAACTGGGCGCTGGACGCCATGAGGTGGGCGGTTGCAGCAGGGATAGTCCAAGGAAGATCAGCTCAGGCTATTGCCCCACAAGGGACGTCCACTCGTGCAGAAGTCGCCATGATTTTTAAGCGTTTCATAGAAGGCGTTTCAGTTGAAAGCTTGGATGTCGACGATGTCAGACCATTGGCTGGATCAAAGATTACAGTCATCCTTCCTGAACACGAAATGGACTATAAAGGTTTGCATGTGAAAAAAACGTTGCAATTCATGCAGGAAACAGGCATTAATGTTGAGCTCATCAACAAAGGGTGGGAAGCAGCCGCAGATGACATCATCGGGGATCTGGCAGCGGGAGGCGGCTCTTACGACGTTATCGAACTGGACAACGCATGGCTTTCAAAATTTGTTCACAACAAGTGGGTGTACCCACTGAACGAGTTTCTGACGCCGGAAATAAAAAATGGCATAATCCCCGGACTGCTAGACAAATTCAAAGCCGATGGAAACTACTACGGAATACCGTGGGTCAATGACACACGCTTCTTCATGTACAACGCTAAGATGCTGAAAGACGCCGGAGTTACAAACGTACCACGCACTTGGGCTGAAGTGTCCGCAACGGCAAAGGCACTTAAGGAGAAGGGGGTTTCGGACTATGCGTACATCGATACATACAGAAAAGAACAGATGGGGTGCAACGAAGTGCTGTTCGTCATCTATTCCTTTGGAGGGGAACTGGTTGACGGCAAAGGCAACCCGGTTGCCAACACCAACGCTGGCGTGAAGGAAGCATACGAATACCTAGCTCAGGCCTACAAGGACAGGGTGTTCAGCTCGGATGCGCTGGCTATGGATTATGAAGATGTAGCGGACGCGTTCCTTGAGAGTCAATTTCCACTGTTCCTGCAGGCTTGGCCCGGTGTTTACTTGGACGCCGAATACTACGGAGGGTCAAAAATAGTTGGCGATGTGGCTGTTGCGGACATGCCTGTAAGCAAGACAGGGGCAGAGCAAACGTGCTTGGCGCTTCCGGAAGCCATGGCTATTACGACAACATCGAAAAACAAGGAAGCTGCTTGGGAGTACATCAAATACATGTCCAGCATGGAATTCGACAAGGAAAGGGTAATAGAGATTGGCTCGCTGCCAGTTTGGGCTGCGCTATTCGATGACAGCGACGTTCTTGCAGTTTTCCCCCACTTCAAGCAGTTCGGAAAACAATCGAAGTCTGTAAAAGGCTACCCAGATATATTTTGGTTAGAAGATTTTGCCTACATAACCGCAAGGGTATCGCAAAAGATAATTGTAGGCAGCACATCTGTCGCAGCAGGCCTTGATGAAATGCAAAAGCTCATGGAAGAGGCGAAGGCAAAGGCGGACAGCTATGCGCTAAACCATTAGCCAATTACTTATTTTGATCAGCCTTTGTGCTCTTTGTAGAAGGCCCGCAATGATTTTTTTGTATCGTCATCAAGATAGTGCCACCTAACGCCTTGAATTGCACCTTCCAATGAGGAAAGCCTCATTATACAAGCAGACGAGTCCTTTGCTAGGATGCGAAGCCACGCTTCACGGCTCCCGGTTTCCTTCAGCTGCTCGATTGTGGTAATGCCAACGTCAACAAGTTGTTTTTCCAGTTTTTCAGCAATGTTTGGCAGTGTGGTAAGCTCTCCCATTTAAATCTCCTTATCTATGCACTATATGGTTTGGGTCAAGGCGCACAACGACATAACGCCCTTCTTCAAGTATAACATGTATCCGAAAAGAATCAGTTATTTCGTAGTGCAAAACCTGTTTGCTGTATATACTATCATCCTTGTCTGGTGGCCGTGCAAATGATTCACCAACCTGTTGAACAGTCATTCTTGCCACTTTATCAAAGAACCTTTGGAAATCGCTCAAATTGCGCTTTTCAAGTTCTTTAAATGTGTACCCCTTGATCAAAGGGTATTTAAAACTAAGTTCAAAACGGACATCTCTGCGATTTGTAAGCAATACCGGAGCTCGGCCAAATGCGGTATCATCTCTTCGCTTATCCATTAAACCTCCCCACCAGTATATATTGTTTCATAGTATGCTTTCATTGAATCCAGTAAAATAGGCACATTGCATCTCTCGTCAGGGGCATACCCTCTTCGTGCAGCAATCCAAGGCGGCTCTTTATGGGATAGTGCTTCTAGCGCATTCCCTGTGTGGTATCCATATGTCTGCCAAACACTTTCCAACAGCTCAATGTCGCCTTCTTCAATTGTCGGAGTATAGCAGCCTGCGATGCGGATTGTTGAATATCCATATTCCTTAAAGCACTCATAAAGAACTGGTGAAACAGGGCCATGCACCCAAGCTTCAAACACTGCATCAGTTAGCCGAATGTCCCTTAGGGCAATGAACCATGCTTGGGCATAATAACAAAGCTTCTGAAGCTTTTTATGCGCAAGTGGCTCTTTTGATAAAAACCAATTCGCTATTTCATAAACACTATATTTTCCTATTCCGTGACGGTCTTGAACAACCAGCATAATAATGTTTGCAGTGGACAAGGATGTTGTAGAGTTTGAAAAATTAGCAAATCCAGTCGATAATGGAAAGTTACAGTCCAAATTCGTTTGTTGCCTCATAATGAATCATACCTCCCACGTTTTCGCTTTGCTGATTAGTAATTGTAATCTCATGTTCATGCCGCCAACCTTCAAAGGTTTTTTCAATTCTGCTTGTTTGTTGTCCGTCTTGTGCTGCAAATGGAACAACTCGTGCTTCAGTAACAAAATAGTCACTCCCACCAATGTTGCTTTCAATGAAAGCTCTTCTAACAGTGAAAGCACCTCTGGTTTGTTTTTGATCAAAAACTTGGCCAAGACCTAGTTCAGAACTAAAGTCATTATACAGGTCCTTGATAATCTGATATTGTTCATTGCTGGGTATTTGAATGTTCAACCCGAGTTTTTTGCTTGCTTCCCTGCGGCTGATAGTGTAGTCATGGCTACCGGAATCGCTACAGAGAAACTCAATTATTGCATTCAATTTAGCGCTGTCTTCTATTTGGTGAACTAATAGCCTTTCTGCAAGCATTTTTATTTGTGCGCGTGTCCGGTATGCTTGTCCAAGAACCAATGGGTGAACGAATTCTGTTAGTTTGTACAATGCACCTTGCAGTTGCTCGGGGGAATCGAGCAGAAACTCCTCACTACCCCGATTCTATCTAAATGGGCAATAAAAAAATCAATAGCATCAGATGCAATTTGCGTCTCAAAGCCCGCACGATCGCTTGTAACATATGAAATAAGGCTTCCCTCAAATTCTTTTTCCAATTGAGCTGCATACTCTTTGCGTTTTTGATACATAACAAGACTCTCCCTTAACAGAATAACTAGGATGAGGCAATCAAGCCGCAGTGCCCTTGTGCTTATTATGCCATTGAAAAGGAGAAAAAACAAGAGGGCATCGACGTAAAATTTCCACATCACAATTAGCCAATTATCAACCGTCGCTCTGCAGCTGAGTTTCCAGCGTCAGGATGTCGGCCCGCATCCCCTTGGCGGTTTCCCTAGAAATCCGGCCCGCTTCGAACATTTCCTGTATCAGCTCGCGCTCGATGGAAAAGCCCCGCGCCACCACGTCAAGGACAGCAGGCTCCTCCCTGCTGCCAGAGGCGCCATCCCTCGCGTGGTTCCTGCCCCTGCTTATCACGGACAGCAGCTCGAACTCTGCCGCCAGTTTATCCACAACTTGCGCGTTTTCCTCGTTCTTGGCATCGCCCAGCTTTTCAATCACATACTGGGCGTTTGAAGATATGATAGCTTCAAAATCGCTGCGCTGAGGCAAAGCCCTGTTTTTATGGTTCAGCTTCACCAGATGCGTCAGCGCCCACAGGGCACGCTTGCCATAGCTTGTTTTTCTCCTGCGCCCCACGGACTCGACCCGTTCGTCGAGGACGTTCAAAAAATGCTCGGCAGCAGTTCTGTCGACGCACCCGCTTTCAAGGAACGCAGCAGTGTTTTCCTTCTCCCAAAGCAGGACTTTTGTACGAAACTCTTTCTCAACAGGCGTTTCTGCCCGGCGAGGCCCGATGTCGCGCACCGCCGTGTTTCGCCTGAAGTAGCTGCGCACCACAACATCAGTGGCGTAGCTGTTTTCTTCCGTAACCTCGCTTCGGAGACGTGTAATTACTCCCTGAATTATTTCTGAGCAAGCGGCTTGTTCCTCTGCGCTCTTGGTTTCACCGACCTTGTTACCCACGAGTAGCGGCAAAACGAAGTTTGTGACAAGCATGGAAACGACGATGACCCCGCTTGCCAGCAGAACAATCAGGTCTCGCTGGGGAAACGCCGCCCCGCTTTCAAGCAAAAGAGGGATCGACATCACGCTGGCCATTGTGACAGTGCCGCGAGGCCCGGCAAGGCCAAAGACAAGGGCCGCCTTTATGGCGCCAATGTGGCTGTCGGCTTCCTGGTACGACTTTTCACGAACGAAAACAAGCCACCAGAGGAACCTCAAAACTGCGAGAACAAGCGTGAGCAAAAGAACGAGGCCGACTATTGAAAGGCCGCTTATTGGGAATGCGCCGCTGCCGGCTGTCATCAGTATTCCCGGAAGCTGAACGCCAAGCATCACAAACACAAGCCCTTCCAAGGTGAAAGTCAGAAACTCCCACACGCTGTCCTGCGCTATGTGCAGCTGAACTGTTTCGGGGTTGAACTTTTCTCGCATGAATGAATGGGTTATGCCCGCTGCGAAAACAGCGAGGATACCACTCACCCGCAATGTTTCGGCGACCATGAAGATTATGAATGGGGTCAGCACCTCAATCAAAATGCGCAGGGTGACGTTCCCCATCCCAAGAGAGCGCAGTTTTTTGATTGCCAAAGACTTTATCGAAGTCAAGAGTGCGCCGGCAAGCAAACCGCCGATGCCAAGCAGGACAAATTGGAGCGACGCCATCTTTAAGGAGAAATTTCCCGTCACCAAAGCAGCAATGGCGAACTGGAAGCACACTATGCCTGAAGCGTCGTTGATGATCGACTCGCCGCTCAATATGCCCATGATTTTAGGCGGCACGGCTACCCGCTTTGAAATTGCGATGACGGCAACGTCGTCCGTGGGGCCCAGCGCCCCGATCAGGGCAAACGCAGCTGCAAGCGGGACAGCGGGGACGAGGTAGTGGGCAAAGCACCCCACTGCGATTACTGTGGTTATCACCAGCACAACCGCCGCTCCAAAAATCGGCCCCTTCATCCCCCACAATGTCCGTTTGTCGGCAGTGTAGCCAGCGTAATAAATCAGCGGCGCGATGAACAGCACGAAGAACAGGTCGGGGTCAAGTTTGAACTCAAAACTAAACGCGCCGAAGGGGATCAGAGCGATGGCCACGCCGAGGGCAATCTGCACAAGCGGCGCGGAAAGGGCGGGGACGATGCGGCTTATCAGGTTTGATACGAGTACCGCCGCAAGCATTATCAAAACGAACTTGAATACTATCATAACTCTTTCCTTATCGGTTTTTCTCTGACCGTGCGAAGAAATATGTACCTGCAACGAGGAAAACGACAGTCAAGGCAGCAATGGCGGCAAAATTGACAGCCGGGTTGAACATGACTACGCTGCCGTATTCTGGGGAGCCCACATAAAGAACCGCCCTGGCAAGGTCGATGCAGTAAGTCATTGGCATAAGGCGGTTAAGCACGAGCAGCGCACCGCCGGAATTGTTTATGGGGATGATAGCGCCGGACAGGAACATCTGTGGCATGGTGATGAGCATGACTGCAAGGTTCGCGGCCCGTTTGCTTTTAATCAGACCGATGATGATCATAGCCAGCGCCCCGCCGGACAGGCACATAAGCGGCGAAAGCGCCAGAACAAGCAGCAGCTTGCCGACAGGCAGCGTTATCCCCATGACAAGCCCCACGATCAGCGTACCCGCCATGCTTATGATTGCGGCAAAACCTGCACCGAGAATCTTGCCGATGACTAGCGAGTAGCGCGAAACCGGCGACACCAGCATTTCCTGGTTGAAATCAATTTCATGGTCGTCGACAAGGGAGGTCATGCCCATGGTCGTAACCATGAACAGCATGATGACGAGCATCCCCACAAGCATGAATTCGCCGAACTCAAAGCCAATGCCGCCCGCCATGTTCTGCATCAGGTTGCCGCCAATCATGCCCATCATCATAAGCGGCATGGCAAGGCTCATGATGGCTGTACCAGGCGACTTGAAAAAAACCGTTATTTCCCTTGCCATAACAGCGACTACGGTGTTCGCTTCCCGAAAAACCCGGGATTTTTTCCGTCTCAAAACCAGTTCGCTCATGCCGCTTCCCTCCCCGTCTTGTTCAAAAACTCCACGTATGCGTCTTCCAGCGTCGGCTCGTGGATCCGTAGCACCGTCAGCCTAGTCTGGAGCCTTGCTATGAGGGACTGCGCCGATTCCCGGTATGGGACGATGATGCGCCCGTTTACCGTGAATGGCAAGCCAAGCGCCGAGAGCTCATTGGTCAAAGCCGCCCTGTCCTCAGCATCCAATATCAGCTCCTGCCTAAGCAAGCTGTGCTTCATTTCTTCCGGCGTGGAAAAAGCGGCTATTTTCCCGTGGTTTATTATGCAGACTTTGTCCACGTTTTCTGCCTCGTCAATGTAGTGGGTGGTCAGGAAGACTGTTGTGCCAAAATGGCCCCGGGTTTCATCGATGTACTCCCACAATGAGCGTCGGCTCACGGCGTCAAGCCCCTGTGTCGGCTCGTCGAGGAACAGCACGTCCGGAGTATGGATAAGGCTGCGGATTATTTCCAGCTTGCGCTGCATGCCGCCGGACAGTTTTTTGACTGGCTTGAACATCGCGTCCTCTATGCCCACGATCTCGGCGAGTTCCATCACCTTATTGCGGTAGGCTGCCGGCATGAGGCGGAAGCTCGGCCTGTAGCCGCACATCCCATAGAGGCAAGCGTGGAAGCGTATGTTTTCCTCTGCCGAAAGCTGAGGGTCGAGGCTGGGGTTTTGAAATATGATGCCAATTTTTTCCCGAACTTGGCGAGCTGCGCTGTCTATGTCAAAGCCCGCTATTTTCACCTTGCCGGAAGTCTTCGAAAGCGTAGCTGTGAGGATTGAAATTGTCGTGGTCTTTCCGGCGCCGTTGGGGCCGAGAAAGGCGAAAAACTCGCCCTTCTCGACTGAAAAACTGACGCCGTCCACCGAGGGCGCCTTTGCCCCCTTGTACTGCTTGACCAAATTGCTTACTTCTATCATGCTCATCTGCCGACTTCCCTCACCTTTCGTCTCCGTCTCTCCTATAACTACGGTCGGGCCCGAAGCCCGTATGCATGCCGTGAGGGAATCCGCGCCCACCAAAGAACCCTCCCATGTTGCCAAACCGTTCTCTGAGAGCCGCTACCTTTTCAAGCATTTCATCGCCCTGTGCGCCAAATCTCTCGTGAAGAGCTGCGATGATCCTGTCCAGGTATTCGCTGAAAACATTTTGCTCTTCGTCTGACAGGCAAGAGAAAACGTCATTGAAGTCAGAGGTTTCAGGCTGCCTTTCGCACCTGCCTTTTTCAGTAAGTTTCACTAGCATCACCCGTTTGTCCTGCGCGGACGGCTCGCGGGTCACGTAACCGCCTTTCTCCATCTTTGAAAGCAGCTCGTTAAGCGACGAGATGCTAAGCCCCAAAAGATAGGACAAGTCTTTTGTGCTTATGCCGTCCCGAAGCTTGAGAACGGCGAGAATCCGCCCCTGCCCCCGCGTTGTGTCTGCCATCGGGCCGTTAACGGCCCAAGCGCGTATCTGCTGCTTGTTGAGCAGCCATTGAAGCTGTGTCAGCTTTTCGTAAAGTTCGCTTGTCATGTGCGTCACCTCCAAGATATATTAACGGTACCGTCAAATATACTTTAACAGGTACCGTCAGCTCTGTCAAGCGTTTTTTACAGGTACCGTGAAAAAAATTTTGTTGTTGAGTTTTTCACAAAACAGTGATACTATAGCCGTAGCAATATTGGCGCACGGGAGGCAGACATGGGCGAAAACCTGTTGTTCATATATGAAACCCTCTTCGCCCGTTACGGTGATTTGCACTGGTGGCCTGCAAAAACGCCTTACGAAGTGATGGTCGGCGCGGTGCTGACGCAGAACACGGCTTGGACCAACGTTGAGAAAGCAATCGGCAACTTCGGAGGGAAGCTGACGCCAGAGGCTGTTGCGGACGCAAGCCACGCAGAGTTGGCAGAGACAATTAGGCCGGCAGGGTTCTTCAATCAAAAGGCGGGCTACCTAAAAGCGGTAACTAAATGGTTTGCAGGGTACAATTACGATGTGCAGGCTGTGCAGCGCGAGCCTTTTGAAAAACTGAGGACAGAGCTGCTTGCCACAAAAGGCGTCGGGCAGGAGACTGCCGATTCGGTGCTGCTGTACGCATTCGGTTTTCCTACTTTTGTGGTCGATGCCTACACAATAAGGCTCTGCGAGCGGTACCCAATTGACGCAGGCAAAGGCTATGCAAAGGTCAAGGCGCACTTTGAGAACAATCTGCCAAAGAGCACCGGGGTCTTCAACGGCTTCCATGCCCTTATCGTTATAAACGCCAAAGAACACTGTAGAAAAAAACCGGCATGCATAGGGTGCCCGCTGTTTGAAACCTGTGGGCGGCGAGGAATTAAAATCGAAAAGCAGACTATTGACAGGACGGTGAACGTAAATGAATGAGAAAACGTTAATGCCGGTAGAGTCTACGCCTATGCGCGCTACGACAGCCCGGCGCGAGTGGTGGGGCTGGTTTGGTGCCATGGCATGGCTGTTCTTTCTGATGTACGGCTACGAGATGTTTATGCTCTCGGGGACGCCAAATTACGGGGGCTATACGATTGTCCCATTTTTCTTCATGGCGGTATTTGCGCTCTCGATTGCCGTTTTCGGATTAAGGTTTGGCCGTGACCCAAACGGCCTTTCAAAAGTCGCACGTTTTACAACCCCAGTGGCAATCTTGACAACGGCGGTATTCGCCCTTCTGCCGGAGATGTTCAGCACGGCTTTATATGTGCTATCCCCCATACTGTTTGCCCCGGCAATGACGCGCAGGATATATGGCGTGCTCCACACGTCGGAGCGTGAAAACAGGCTGACGCGGTACATGTTCGGCATATCCGTTTGCGTGATAGCGTTTACTGTCTGGATGATAATTGAACCGCCAAAAGAAGTCGCCTTCCTCGTGCCCGCGCTGCTGGCAGTGCCGGCGTGGACAGGCGTTAGCCGCACTGTGCCGCTTCCGAGCAGCTTGCCTGAAAAGGGCGTTTTCCAAATATCGAAGAAAAACATCGTCTTGCTTGCTGCAGCGTTGACTGCTCTGATATTGCTCGACCTGTCGTCATCGGTGATTCACACGAACATCGTTCTTATCGGGATGGAGGAAGAAGATATTCTTAGCGCCGTTTTAGGCATGATCCTCCCGGCGATAGGATTCGTGCTGTACGGCGTCATCAGCGACAGGGGCCGCGAGCGCACGGGGTTCATATGCGGCATGAGCTTATTCATCGTCGGCATCATACTAGCCCTTATGCCTGCCGATGCCCAGACTGCCGTGTCTCTGCCTTTGGTTTTTGCCGACGGCCTCGGTGGGACTTATACAGAATTTTTCATATTGACAATTCCGATATTTTTCTTTATAGGTTCAAAACGGCCAGTTTTTGTAGCTTCCCTTGGCGTTTTGGCCAACTTGGTGTCATCTGCCATAACATGGACGGACGTCTATTGGGTTAACGAGTCATTCTTGTCCCTTGATGCAACATTGTACCTTGCAGCAGCTATTTCAGCAGTCATTTTCATGTTGACAGTATTCTTTATTTTTGAGCAGCACCGGGAAAGGACGCTTGCCGCCGCCCTGTACGCGTTGCTCCATAACGGGGGCATCAGCCAACCAGCCACAATAGCCGAAACGCCACTGGAGAAAGAGGCACCAGACGTGGCAGAAGCAGCAAAAGTGCAGGGCATGATAAACGCTGGGCTGACAGGTGAGGAGATAAAAATAGCCCATTTGATGCTAGACGGGGTGTCTCATCGCGACATAGCCCGAAAGATGAACATGAAAGCCGCCGATTTTAGCCAGCATGAAAAAGCTATCCGGAAAAAACTAAACCTTATGGGTGACCCCGACCCGGTTATTGCAGCAGTAGCTGCAGAATACAAGCTGACAAAAAGGGAAAAGGACATGCTAAAATGTTTGCGCGACGGCTTATCCACAGAGAAAACCGCTGCCGAGTTGTACATTTCCGAGGAAACCGTAAGGGGTCATGTAAGGCACCTTCTGAGAAAACTGGGCATAGAAAAACGGGCAGACGTAATTACATGGCTCGAACAGCGAGAACAACAATAGAAGGGGGCACCGCAATGGTCGGAATTGCAGATGAAGAACCGTGGGATTTGCGGGACATTGTTTGGAGCAGGGTAGCCGGCAGTTTGGCGTCTGACGGTGTTTACATGAAAGCCCTGCTGACCGTTGACGGGGCTAGCCAATACCTGAAGCTGTCAAGGTACGACAGTTATCGCGGCATCTACGGGCATGAATCGGTAAACGAGCTGATCGCGTGCAGGCTGGGCAAGCTGCTTGGCTTTTGCGTACCGGAAGGAACCCTTAGAAGGTGCCTGGTTCGGATTGACGGCAAGGACCACGTTGACTATGTATTTGCGGCGCAGTCATACAAGACGGCGGGAAGCAGAGTGGCGTTCGAGGATTTTTACGTGGACAACAGGCTGTCCGGCAAGGAGTCGCCGTTGGATTTGTGCAAGCGTTTTGGATGGTCAGGCTACATCTACAAAATGTTCATTTTCGATTACCTCGTGCTTAACCGCGACAGGCACGGGGCAAATTTGGAGGTCATGAAAAATGGCGGCATAAGGCTTTCGCCGTACCTTGACAATGGCCTGTCTTTCATATGTTCCTGCACAAACGATGCTGAAGCGAAGGCCTTCAACACAGCTGAGGACAGGCCGGTAAATAACTTTATCGGGGAAAAGCGCCTGGCACTTAATCTTAACAAGATAGACAAACAGGTAAAATTCAACGAACTGAAAGAACCGGATATGCACGTGCTATTTGACGGCCTTTCGGGTGTTTTGTCTGATTGTTTTTTATCCGTAATCTGGAAAATTATATGGAGCAGGTGGCAAGATGTTGCAAAGTTTCGTATTGCGTGACGGCAATTTAAACGGCAGGCAGGTTGGTGCGCTCACATATGACTCAGTGGCAAAACAATTTTCAATGACAATTGCAGAGGACGTGCCAAAAGATGATTTGCCTTTGTCGCTTGCAGGGTTTGCCAACAGAAACATACGCGTGCTGTCGCATGAGGACGTGCTGCGGTGGGTGCGGGGGCGCATCTGCCCTCCGGGGCGCCACAACATCAGGGAGATACTGAGGGACAACGGGCTAAAAGAGTACGACGAATTTGGCCTTCTTATGGTGACGCAGGCAAAGTGCGACAAGGACGAGCTTTATTTAGACTACTGATACGGGCGACAGCCCACGATAGACTGCTAAACGTCAGAGGAGAAACAACCATGATAGACTTGATAAACAACCCGGATATTCTACAAACTACAGGTGAAATCCGCAGGAAAGCGGCAGCTGGCCAGTATCTTGTTTCGGACATTGTTTTGCGGGACGGCGGGCAGGAATACCAGTTCGTCGACCTCGTGCTGGAAGGCGGCGGGACGCTGGGCATAGCCTTGGTGGGGTACATACATGCGCTTGAGCAGGCGGGGATACGCTTCCTCGGCATCGGCGGGAGCTCGGTTGGCGCCATAGTGTCATTGCTTGCCTACAGCTGCGGCAGCCGGACGGAGGCAAAAGGGGAGAAGCTGGCTGCCATTGTAGGGGACATGAACCTGGGGTCAATGGTGGACGGGAAATTCTTCCCACGCAAGCTGTCAAACCTGCTTGGTAAAAAGGACGCACGGCTCCGTACACTGCGACTTGTAGCCAGTACTGTACTTTCGTTGCCGCAGATATTTTTCAGGCTTGGCTTGAACCCAGGGGACAAGCTATACGAGTGGATTTCAGACAGGCTCAAGGAAAACGGCATTCAAAGCATGGCAGACTTGGACGTTTTGACCGGCGCGTTGCCGAAAGGGCTGTGCAACCGTAAGACAGGAAAACCAATAACCAACTACGATACAAGTCTGAAACTCGTTGCAGCTGACATTACAACCAGCACTAAAGTGACTTTCCCCGACATGGCTCCAATGTATTGGAGCGACCCGGACAAAGTAAATCCGGCTGGTTTTGTCCGCGCTTCCGCGTCGATTCCGGTATTCTTCCAACCCTACACAGTTAACGGCATTTCCGACCTTATTGGGAACAGCGACAAATGGGAACGGCTGGGAGGCTTTACCGGCAAGCTGTCCGACAAGGTGTCATTTGCAGACGGCGGTTTGCTGTCAAATTTTCCGATCGACCTTTTCAAGCGTCTCGGCATACCTCGCGCCCCAACTTTTGGCGCACGGCTTGGCAGCAAGTACCGCACGGCAAAAGGCATCGAGAAGATAGGGCAATACGCAGGAAACCTGTTCAATTCGATGCGCCATTGTACGGACTATGATTTTATATTTAAAAACCCGCTCTACAACAGCCTTATTGCGCACATACCGACAGACAAGTACAATTGGCTCGACTTTGCCATGTCTCCAGAAGACAAGCTCGGACTCTTTAGGGAAGGCGTCCAGTCAGGTTACGCGTTCCTAGAATGCTTTAACTGGGAACAGTACAAGGCGCTTAGAGCCGCTGAACTCGAAATGTACCGTGTGCAAAAGGTGAAGTAACATTGAGCTTTACGTTCTGTTGTGCCGAAAAATAACGCAGACGGTGAAAACCAGGCCTAGGTAGCCGATGAACGGATAGACTATGCCGACAAGCTCGCGAAACGAAAAAAACAGCCCGGCGACAAAGCTGAACGCAGCTGTCGCAACCGCGAAAAGCCTGTTTTTCCATGTTCCTTCCGTGAAGAACTGGTTGCAGAAAGACCACATAATCGCGGAGCTTGAAGAGAACATGCCTAGCATCAGCACCACTGAAAAAGATGTCCCCAGCAATGGGGATATTTTTTTCGACAGGAAAAGCGTCGGAACGGACAGGGATGCTGCGTCTCCGGCATTGAGGAGAATAGCAGTGTTCATGATGGCAATTACCAGGACCAATGCGGCAGTTCCAAGGAGTGCGCCCCATTTTGCGTCACTTCTGCTTTTCGCAGTTTTTCCAAGTGCAGTGAAATACGTGCATCCGCACAGAAAATTGAGGGACAAGTACAAAGCTCCGCTTGCCGCCCAGCCCGGCGCCACCTGCGAGGGCGCCAAGACCTTTTCGTAATCGCTGATTTCGCTGAAGTTAGCTAGGTCATGGATTACGGTTGCTGCACCCACCGCAATGGCAAAGACGACGATGACAGGCCCTATCTTCGACACGATCCGCACAAGGTTTTCAAAGCCGGTCAGGTATGCGCACAAAACCAGTATCGCCATTGTTGCGGAGCCTATTGACGAATTGACTCCGTAGTATTCTGACAAAGTGGCGCCTGACGCTGTAATCAGCACCGTCATCACCAGCAGCAGCGTCGCCGGGACGAGCCGCGAATATACGGCACCTGCCCACTTGCCGCAGTAAAACCGGTAATGGTCGAATTTCGCCTCACCTTTGTGCTCGTATCCCTTCACCAGTAGTTTCTGCCCCAGAAAAACAAATCCGACCATATTGATCAGCACAGCGCCGTAGCTTGCATACCCATAGCTTGTGAAGAATTGCAGGATTTCCTGCCCGGTTGCAAACCCCGAGCCAACTATCCAAGCGATGAACGCCCCCGCATATTTAATGATTGCCTTGAAGTCGCCTCTCTCTTTTTCCATGCAACCAGTATATCATACGGCAGACATTGTCCGCAACCTTCGAGCGGCTTAAAGGAACAAAGGTCAAATATTGATGAATTATCGACGACAATTTGTAACCGCATACTTTTTTCAATAATGCTGCCCATAGTGTAGCCCTTGATGCGCAAGGGTTTTATATAATTTTTGACAAGAATTAAAAAAAAATCAATTATTTTCAGAAACCCTATTGACATTCAGGTTACTTGAACGCTTACAATTGAGCTACAACATTCTAGTTACTCTATAGTTTAAAAATATGTAACATAAATATTTAACGTAACCACCGAGCATATAAAATAGAATAGGAGGAAACAATCATGAAACTTAAATTAAGAAAGATGTTTGCATTACTGCTTGTAGCCGGGATGGTCGCCATGATTACCGTTATGGCGTTCGCCGAAGAGGAAGCCATCTCGGAAGAGTCCACGGAGGAAGAAACTACAATAGAAGAAGAGGAACCCGCAGAAGCCACAGAGGATACAATCGCCGGCATCTGCCAGATCATCGACGTAGACGGTGCAACTGTTTTTGAGGTTTATGAAGATTTCTCTGATGCGCTTGCAGACCTTGAAGATGGGCAGACTATCCAGCTGCTCGAAAGTATAACGCATAGTAGCGGAATTGTGATCATAGGCAAATGCGTCACCTTCGACGTAAACGGCTTTGCATTGAGCGTTGAAGTGCCGAAGGGCCATGCGCTTGAGGTAGGCGCAGGCGGCGAGGTGCTGCTTGAAGACTCAGCCGGCGGCAAGTTCAACGTCAAGGGTGGCGGCGGCAAGCACGGTGTGTACGCCCATGACGGCGGCAAGGCTACAGTGACAAACGCGTCTGTGTTCGGCATTGACATAAATGGGCGCAACGTGTACGCCGACGGCGCAGGCACTACGGTTACAGTTTGCGGCAACGCAGCCGGCGGCTTTTACTCTTTGGGGGCCTTTAACGGCGCAACCGTTAATGTCTATGGCTACAACTCCGGCGGCGGCGCCATGATTGCCAAAGGTATAGGCACGACAGTAAATGTGAGCGGCTACTCTGCCGGCGGCGGCACGGGCGTGATAGCCTCAGACGGAGCAATCGTCAATGTAGGCGGCAACGTAATCGGCGGTGGTTACGGCGTACTCGCATCGTCCGGGGCGCAGGTCACCATCGACGGCATCATCAAGTTTGACGCATCTGGCATATACATCAGGTTTGATGACACAAAAGTGAATAAAGAGCAAGAAGACCACGAGCTTGATTCCAGCAAAAGCGGATACTTTGAGTACAAAAGTGATGACAGTTATGTCTGGGTAAAGGATACAAAGCCGCAAACACCGGCCACAACAACCCTGGATGAAGAAATACCAGAAGAAGTGCTGGAAGAAGTGCCGGAAGAAATGCCGGAGGCGGGCGAGCGTTCTGCTGTCAAAAAAGCTGGCAGAAGCATAATCGACGCAAACGAAGATGCAGGCAATTCAATCGAAGAAACAGACAATGCCCCAGGCAAAGTTGAACAAGACGAGCCCGAGATGCCGGCACCCCGTGTTTCGAGCAACAAAGTGGTACGCTTGGAGGCTAGCCGTTACATGGAGCTGGGCGATGGCGATGTCCCGCTCGGGGAATGGCATTGGGATGAGCAAGCGGAAGCGTGGGTATTCAGCGAATATATGCAATTACAAAACGACCTGCCGCAAACCGGCGCCAATGAAGTCCCGCTGTATTGGTTTGTAGTGCTTGGACTGTCTCTTGCCGGCATCGTCGCTTCGTTGCTTAACGGAATTCGCGAGAATAAAAAACATATGAAATAAAAGGGATTTCTGGCTTTGCTTTTATCAGATAAGCGTGTAAAATAAAAACGAGGGCAAAATCATGAGGTTTGAATCTGTCAACGAAACACTTGACTACAACACGGAAGCATCGTTTAGTTTTTGCATCGCACCGTCACTTGACTTTGACGAAGTGGGCGAATTTCGCTGCGGCTTGGCGCGAGTCAGGCAGTCTACCGTACACGGGCTGGGGAAATGGGGGTACGTCGATCCGGAAGGGCAACTTCGGATTCCGTTCAAATTCACCGAAGCGGGCGACTTTGTTGACGGAGTTGCCCTAGTGAAGAAAGGCCGCTACATGTATTTTATCGACAAGAACGATGAGGCGGTAATAGACGTGGGGTACGATGAGGCGGAAATGTTCAGCGACGGCTTGGCGTTTGTGAGAATCGGAAGCACTGAAGGCTTCGTAAACAGAGTCGGAGAATTGAGCAAAACGCGATACGACGAGGTGCGTGGGTTTTCTGAAGGCTTTGCAGAGGTTTTCGACGGCACCAGGTGGATGTACATCGACAAAACCATGAACCCAGTTATTATAACAGACTATGAAGATGTGTACCCGTTCCGAAACGGGCTTGCACTTGTGGAAAAAAACAGGAAGTTCGGGTACATAGACAGGAGAGGGGTGGAAGTCGTCAGGCCGCGCTACGATGATGCTCGCCTGTTCAGCGACGGCTTTGCGGCAGTGGCTGTCAAGTCGGGAAACGGATTGATTTGGAGCTATTTAGATCGAAGCGGCGAAGAAGCCATCGCTCCACAGTTTGAAGAAGCGGGCCCGTTCAAAGAGGGGCGGGCAGCCGTGCGCATGCGCGGTGAATTCGGGCATATTGATATTGATGGGATTGTCACCACCAAGGCGAGGTACAGGGAAGCAGGCAATTTTTCGGACGGCCTTGCTGTAGTCCAGTACATCTGCTACGGGTACGTGGACATAAACGGGATTGAACGCGTCCCGCCGATATATTTCAGCGCAAGGCCTTTCAGCGAGGGCATCGCATGGGTTGAAACAGCTGACGGTTGGGGGGCGCTGCATGCAGACAGCCTGCCCATGCGGGCAGGCTGTCTGTCAATCTAACAAGAGAGTGGAGATGCTCTTATTTAGTGTAGTGTATGAACAGGTCGAGCAGGTCTAGCATGTCTATGAGGCCGTCGCCGTTAACGTCGCACATTCTTGCCGATACGCCGTTGCCCCAAATGTCGTTGACTTTAATGAAGTCGTCCCAGCCAAGGGCATCACTGTTGAAGCCGCAGTACAGCAGCATGATGCCAAGATCAAGGGCGTCTACTACGCCGTCCCTGTTGAGGTCGTATTTCGACCTAGCGATTATCGTGGTCGCTGTGCCGTTTACAATCGTGGCGGTAACAAATTTCGTAGTGTCATTCAAAAATACCACTCTTGCAGATGTAAGAGCCACAGTAGCATTGCCAAACCCCTTCGGCGTGAAGGTGAATTTTGCAATGTCCACAGGCGCGGCAGATGTCAAGCCGGTCGTAGAACCGGAAGGCAGCGCCAATGTCACTGTGCCCTTCCATTTGTTGTCGCCAGCATGAATCCAAAGGATGCCGTTCATGGAGTCGAAGCCGTTGAGCCCCACAAGGCCTTTGCCGGCCAGCAAGTCGCCGTCCATCAGGAATTCAAGCTCGACTGCCAGTACGTCTACTGCGCCTGCCAGCGAAGCTGTATAGGTGACATCCCCGTTGATGTAGCTCACTTCGTCGGTGTTCAGGCTTACGGTGACGAGCGGAGTGTCGCTTATAGTAAGAACAGCAGGAGCATTAGTTGCGTCAAGCGCAAGCGTGTACTTGCCGTCTGCAGCAACGAGTTTGTCGTTGACGTCTACCATATCCAGGTATACGAACAGCCTTTCGTCAAGTGCAATGTTGATCTTGTCGCCGTAGAATGCGTATGCGGTTTTGTTGATTGGAGCATCGCTTGCTGCGATTGCTTTGCCGTTGACCGTCGCCTTAAGGTTGTCTCTGCCAATAAAGTTGACATCGAGGTGGTTGTAGGTGTGGTAGACTTCGACGGACGTCAACGAGAACCTGTTTAACGGATCCCGCTTAACAACCTGGTCGTTCAGCCTGCCGCTCTTCCTGTCCCAACCGCTGTCCCTGCCATAGCCGGCGCCTTGCAGAAGGCGCTCTGAGGCGAGCTGTACGCCGAAGGGATCCGAAGCTCCGGTGACACCGTCCGGTATCAACCTGATGTGGCGCGCGGAATAAGCTTTATCCAGTAAGAACTCGACGATATAGGAACGCGCCGCAGTGTTGTCAAACGTTTCGTCGTACAGGAGGTTGTTCCAGTCGGCTGTAGCACCCGTCGCGGCTGAAATTTGCAGCCTTACCCTGTCAGGTACGCCTCGGCCAACCATGCAAGGATTCCATTCCTGGTATGAATTTTCGTTCCAGCGGCTGATTACCTTGTCAAACGTTTTTGCCTCCCCTAAGTTGATGTAATGGGCGCTGCCAACAGGTATCTGCGCGTAGCCAGTGGTTGAAGAAGTGGCTCCGTCTGCCATGATGCTGTCTAGGACTGAATTCGCCCTCTCGTTTGCAAACGTCACGAAGGTGGCATTTGTTATGCGGGTAGGCGCGTTTCCGGTGTTGGTAGCCATGGTGTTGGGGCCTGTGGAGTTGCTTGCAACTGTGGCGACGCTGCTGCCAACGTTTCTCGCCAGGTTCGTTGTCGCGCTGGTCTGTGTCTGCGGAGCAAGCCCCCATGCAACCCATTCGGCTGAATCGGGGTCACCCGGCACATAGTTGTTGCCGCGGCTCAAGTTTCTTTCTTCTCCGCTAATAATGTTGTTATAGCAATTCACGCCGATGAACGCATCCCTGCCGCCAAGGTTGTCAGCTAAGTGCCATATTCTAACCGTGCGGGTCTCGCCCGGATACAGAATAAGGAGGTTGTCGCTGTAGTTTGCCGGAGTCAGATGCGCTTTTGTGCTGTCAGTGTATGCCTTCAGCTCAACGCCGAAAGCTACGTCGCCTGTCGGGTTGGTAATGGTTACCGTCTGTTCCCACATGCTCTTGTCGTTTGCCCTGAGCCCGCCGTGGTTTTGGGTTACCAAAAGGTCTACCTTCGGAAGCAGGTTAACCTGAGTAAGGTCGGCTGCCTGCGACATCGCGCGGCCTGCGCTTGACTGCGTCGAGATAACTTCGCGTTTGCGAGCTACGGCGTAGTCGTTGCGGCTGACCAGTCCACCGTCTTTGTCCTTCAATTCGAGTGACACAAAGTATACGTCGGTGGTCGGCTTGATGAGGGAACCAACTATGTCGGTATTGTTCCAAAGGTCGAAGTTGCCCGTCGTGCCTGCTGCCCTGCGCCCTGCGGCGTTGGCGGTCGAGTACATGGTATAGAACGGTTCGAAGCTCCCCTCAAACCAATCGTCGCCGTTTCGCTGGTTGGGGATGAACCCAGTCAGCCTGTCCACTGTCGTGCCTGACCAGCTTGTCACGCCGTCTGCAGGAAGGTCAAATGTTTTGGTCAGCGTTTCGTTGATCTGGTCGCCGTAGATGTCATAAACCTTTAGGGTCGCGGTTGCCCCGTTTACTGCTTGGAGGGTGCTGTTCATCGCGAAAGCTTTTCTGCTGAACTGGTCGTAGGCTATATGAACAGGCGTGTTGCCCTTCTCCGAGCCAAACGAGTTGCCGATCGGGTTCAGGTAGAAGTCGAACTGGTTCCAGAACGTGCTTGGCCTTGGCGAGTTGAGCATCCAGTTTACAAAACCAGTCCCCTTGCTGAAGCGCGTCACGTGCAGCGCTTCGTGGATAGCCCTTTGCTGATCGTACTGGAACAGCTGGGCTTTTATATTGTACTCATCGATGTTTTTGGAAGGCCCGAACGCGCTCTCAACGTACAAATTGCTTACGTCCAGAGACTCGAAGCATCCGCCTCGCGCATTGAGGTAGTTCCATATGTTGTAGTTGCCCGGCCCATCGCCTAAGACGCCACCGTTGCCCTTGTTGTAAGGCCACCAGTTTGCTTCAGGAAGCACTCGTTTCAGCGTTTCGACCGTAGGTATGCCCATGCCGCCGGCAGTTTCCGAATAGAATCCCGCCAGCCCGCCATAGGCACCGGTAGAGTTGTCTGTTGGACTGAGCCCTTGATAGAACTTTCCGGGCGGAACGGTTTCATACCCGCCGCCCATAGTCAATCCGGAGCCGGCGCCCGACAGGACCGATGCGCCGGAGGTGGCTGCGGCAAGCGTGTTGCCAATCTGGAACCAGCGTACGCGCCCCGCAATTTCCCACATCTTTCTTTCGATGTTCGCACCGGATGGGTTAGCTGCAGTCGCGCCGTTGCTCTTCGTGCGGTCAGAGCCGTTAAGGAATGCCCAGCCCGCAGCATGGCTTCTCAAATTGCGCATCTGCGAATACACGGATTCGTAGATTATCATGCGCTCTGCGCTGGAGAATCCATTTGGAGCCACTTCGTTACGGTCGCAGCACAT
>WRJV01000338.1 GCA_009778415.1 Clostridiales bacterium
GATTAAGAATATCAAGAGTTATGGAAAATATCGAGCCGGCAGGGTTTAGCCCTTGCTGGCTCTGTTGTTCTGTACCAGTAGTCTCATTTGTAGTAACAGAAACAGGCGGGGCAGGGTCTGAGTCAACTCTCAGGTCCTGCTCCTTTTCAAATGTTACAAAAATATTTCAAATTTATTGCGAAACCATTTACTTGAATCTTGACAATGATAGAATAAATGTTGTATAATTAGCAAACTTTATTAATAAATGGGTAGCTGAAATGGCATTAATTGGAAAACCCCAAACGCTGAAGGAAGTAAATTCCTCAACAATAGAACGACTGCTGTTCAAGCACGGTACGCTTACGCAGCCGAAGCTCGCGGAGCTCGCGGAGCTGAGCCTTCCGACGGTCAACAGGATCATTAGCGATTTGGAAGACACCGGAACTGTCTGCGCGGCGGGCCATACGACGGAGGGCGCCGGGAGGAAAGCCGTCCTGTACCAGATAAACAGCGACGCCGGCTGCATCGTTGTCCTCTACTATTCGTGGGGGAAGTATTTGTGCAGGCTGACCGACATTGTGGGCAACACGCTTTACGAGACGGTGTGCGAACTCGACAACTCCACAAGCAGGGCTGCGATTGACTCGACGGTTCTTGCGGTTGAAACTGTGCTTGGCCATGCCCGGTCTGACGTCAAGGTCATCGGCATAGGCATACCGGGGGCTCTGATGCCGGACGGAAAGATATTCGCGATTCCCAAGATCGAAGTGTGGGAAGGCGTGGACTTGGAAAAGGAGCTGTCGGTGTATTTCGACGCCCCTATATATATTGAAAACGACGTAAAGCTGACAGCGGTGGGCTACTACAACGCCTATCTGAGAAAGAAAAAAGTTGACAATTTTGTATACATATACGCCGGCAACGGCATGGGGTCGGGGATCATCATAAACAAGAAGCTTTACCGAGGGTCGTCAAACTTTTCCGGCGAGCTGGGGTTTATGGCGCCACTTGACGGGGAAGCCCCGCAATTCGACTACACCATGGAAGGCGGCTACCTAGAAAACAAAATGACCCCGTTCATCAACGACTACAAACGCGGCAGTGAAAACGCGAACCACAGCTCAACCAGCGCCTTGGTCAACTTTTTCACGTCTATCGCCGCGAATTATACAGCGATCATCAACCCTGCCGCGATCGTTTTTGGCGGGGAAGCGTTCAACGAAGCACTCAGCGACGAAATCCGCAAGCGGTTGGCCCTTTTTTCGCCGGAGCGCAGCATATCGCACATTATATACGACGACAGCGAGGACAGCGGGATCAACGGGCTGGTTTTGGCCTGCGTGGGCGAAATGATCAACGATGTCCGCATCATACAGACCGGGGGAGTGTGATGCCGGGCGGCAGGGCTGCTGCCGCCAACCAACTATTGTTAACTAAAGCGCAAAGCGTTTTAGCTTAAGTTGCAGAAATGTATTATATTATTAAAGGAGGAGAGAAATGAAAAAAGTTATTGTAATTATGGTGATTGCAGTGTTGGCACTCGGTATGTTTGGCTGCGGCGGCGGCGGCGGCGGCACTACGCCGCCACCACCTGGCGAACAACCAAGCGTAGTGAAGATAGGCATATCACTGCCGACGCAGCGTGAGGAACGCTGGGTTCTTGACAAAGAGTCCTTTGAGAGTACAGCGGAGTCCATGGGCATTGAAGTCAACATCCAAATCGCCGACAACGACGCCGGCAGGCAGCAGACCCAGTGCGAAAACCTGATCACCCAGGGCGTCACCGCATTGATCGTCGCGCCGCACGACGGAGAAGCGGCCAAAAACATCGTAGAAATTGCACACGAAGCCGGAGTTCCGGTGATTTCCTATGACAGGCTGATAATGGACGCCGATGTTGACCTGTACGTCACCTTCGACCAGTACAAGATCGGGTACCTTATGGGCGAGTACATAGCGAACAATGTAGAAAGCGGCAACATCGTCATACTGAAGGGCGACCCGCTGGACAACACCACCATCCCGCTCCGCGAAGGGGCGGTCGCCGCCATCCAGAGCAAGCTTGACAGCGGCGCTTTCAAAATCGTAGCAGAGCAGGACTGCATCGACTGGCAGCCAAGCGCGGCCCTCCGCCACATGGAGCAGGCGCTGACTGCGAACAACAACGACATTCAAGGCGTCATCGCTCAGAATGACGGCACCGCCGGCGGCGCCATCCAGGCGCTTGCGGCTGTCGGCCTCGACGGCAAAGTCCCGGTGACCGGCCAGGACTGCGAATCCGACGCGATCAAGCGCATCAGGGAAGGCACACAGGGGATGACCGTGTTCTTTGACGTCAGGGACATGTCAGCAGCGGCATTCCAGGCTGCGGTCAAAATGTCCAAAGGGGAGGATCCGGGATCAGACTCAACCGAAAACAACGGCAAGATTGACGTTAAGGTTCTTGGGTTCCCTGCAACCTCGATTACAAAGGACAACTGGGATCTACCGATCAAAGCTGGTTACATGGACGCAGCTGATGTCGAGTAATTAGGCCTACGGGTTGGGGAAGCATATGCTTTCCCAACCTATTTTTATAACATAAGCTTACAAACTGAAAGCTGGTGAATTATGGATAACAATATATTAGAAATGAGGCATATACGAAAAGAATTTCCAGGTGTCGTGGCCCTTGACGACGTGGATTTCACGGTCAAGGAAGGGGAAATCCACGCACTGGTAGGGGAAAACGGCGCCGGCAAGTCGACCCTCATGAAAGTATTGAGTGGCGTATATCCGTACGGTACGTACAGCGGCGACATCGTCATCAACGGCAATGTCGTGAAACTCGGCTCGATAAAGGACGGCGAAAAGGCGAGCGTGGTGGTCATATATCAGGAGCTGTCATTGATAAAGTACATGAATGTGTGTGAAAACATATTTCTTGGCAACGAAATAGTCGAACGGGGTCTTATAAACTGGGATGAATCTTTTATTAGGGCAAACAAGGCGCTTAAGGACGTCAACTTGAACATCAACCCGTCAACGCTTACGATCAACCTCGGAGTCGGTACGCAGCAGCTGGTTGAAATCGCGAAAGCGCTCACGAAAGAAGCGAGGCTCCTCGTTTTGGACGAACCTACGTCGTCGCTTACGGAAACCGAGATAGAAAACCTGTTTCAAATACTGCGGCAACTGAAAGCAAAGGGGATGACATGCATTTTCATCTCGCACAAGTTGAAAGAAGTGTTTGAAATAGCCGACAGGGTCACAGTTTTGTGCGACGGCAGGACAAGGGGCACGTTTGAAGCGTCGGAGCTGACGGAAGGAAAACTCATATCACTGATGGTTGGCAGGGAGCTGACGCAGCGTTTCCCGACAGCGAGCCACACAGCCGGGGAAACCGCGCTGGAGATCTCGAACTGGACGGTAATCAACCCTGAAGTACCCGACAAGAAAGCGCTTGATGATATACATTTTTTCTCAAGGCAAGGCGAAATACTGGGTATAGCGGGCCTGATGGGCGCGGGGAGGACCGAATTGTTCCTGAGCATACTCGGCGCCTGGGGCAGAAAGGTCTCGGGCGAAGTGAAACTGTTTGGCAAACCCGTCAACACCCGTTCGCCCAGCACCGTAATTGGAGAAGGGATCGCATACTTGACTGAAGACCGCAAAGCAAAGGGGCTGGTCCTCATCGACAACGTCAGGGACAACATGGCGCTTGCCAGCCTTTCAAAACGGCTGAACAACGGCTTGATTGACCAGGACGAGGAGCTCAGGGAGGTCGAGAAGACGATCGAGGATTTGAGCATCAAAACGCCCACCGTGGAGCAGCTTGTGAAAAACCTCAGCGGCGGGAACCAACAGAAGACGGTTCTTGGCAAGTGGCTGATGACAGAACCGAAAGTGCTTATACTGGACGAACCGACCCGAGGGATAGACGTCGGGGCAAAATACGAAATATACACAATTATGCACCGCTTAGTCGAAAGGGGCATCAGCATTATCATGATTTCTTCTGAACTCCCCGAAATACTAGGTATGAGCGACAGGATAGTAGTCATCCGCGAGGGAAAAGTTGCGGGCGAGCTGTTAAGGGACGAGGCGACGCAGGAAAAAATAATTGCTTACGCAACGGGAGGTATGTGATATGGCAGATAAAAGGCTTGCTGCCGAGCAATCGTTTATGGCAGCACTAAAAGAAACGATAAGAACCAATATGCGCCAATACACCATGATAGCGGCGCTGCTGATCATTTGGGTCATTTTTTCATCCCTTACTAACGGATTGTTCCTGACGCCGAGGAACCTGTCGAACTTGTTCCTGCAGATGGTCACGATCGGGATTATGACTAGCGGCATGATGATGGTCATGGTCACCTGCCATATCGACTTGTCAGTCGGGTCGCTGTGCGGCACCCTAGGCGCCTGCGTGGCGTTCCTGATGGTCAACATGGGGCTCAGCCCGTTTATAACCATTCCGATCACGCTGATTCTTGGGCTATGCGTCGGTGCGTGGCACGGATACTGGGTCGCGTTCCGGGGCGTTCCGGGGTTCATCGTAACGCTGGCTAGCATGATCGCGTTCAAGGGCGTGACCCTTTTGGTGACCAACGGCAAGACGATCGGGGAATTCCCGCCGTTTTTCAAGAGCATAGGCCAGGGCTACATACCGCGCCTGTTCTCTTCCGAAGGCTCACCCCACGACCTTACCATCATTATTTTCGCTGTGCTGCTCCTGGCGTTCTTAGTTTCGAACATGCGCAGGAGGAGCAAGAGGATTAAAAACGGGTTCGTGGTGCTTCCAATGTCCCTCGAGATCCTGAAAATGGTCATCGTCTCCGCCGGCATCATAGCAGTTTGCTTAATATTGGCGAGCTGGAGGGGCATCCCCTACGCGATGCTCGTGCTGGGCTGCACGGTCAGCATTTTTATAGTGATCACGACAAGGACGCCCTTCGGCCGGCACGTGTACGCCGTGGGCGGAAACCTTGAAGCGGCGAAACTGTCCGGCATCGACACGAAAAAGACGCTGTTCGTCGTATTCCTGCTGCAAGGCCTGCTGGTATCCATCGCCGCAACAGTATTTACTGCCAGGCTGAACGCTGCGACAGTGTCTGCAGGGACGTTGTTCGAGCTGGAAACCATCGCAGGGTGCATAATAGGCGGGACAAGCACCACCGGCGGCATCGGGACTGTGTTTGGGGCGATCATCGGCGCACTGGTCATGGCAAGCCTTGACAACGGCATGAGCCTGATGAACGTGCCGATCATGTGGCAGTACATGGTCAAAGGGGCCATCCTGCTGTTTGCCGTATGGGTAGACTTGGCGATCAAGCAAAAATAACATGAAAATTGTGGCAGTGGCGGAGGTTTATCATTCGCCACTGTGCATGGTTGAGCGATAACGGGTTTTTTACCCGAAAAAATTTTAACCTGTTACTAGACTGTTTTACATAATTGGTTAACTTTGATTGTTGATTGATCAGGCAGGGAGGGGGTGATAATGACGCTCGCAGGAATGCCTGGGCCGTTTAACCACGTTGCACGTCAGCAGCGCGGCTGAAAATAGAGAACCACAACTCCAAAACAAAAGAGGCAAATCTTATATAAGGAGGTTAGAAAGTAAGATGCAACGCAAAAGAAGCAGAGCAGTTTTAAGTTGGCTGTTGGTACTGGGCCTGATACTCTCGTCTGGCGTATTTACGTTTGCCTACGCCTTTAACTCGCCGGACGCCGCCGGGCTTGACTCGGAATTGGACGGCGACCAGGCGATCGCGACCGCAGCGGCCGACGACCCGGTTTTGTACGCCCCGGTCAGGACGATAAAGACGCCGGTGGCGGGCCAATACCCGATAAGCTTCTACAGGAACACAATCAGGGATAAGAATTCCACTGCGAACTCCGGCATGACCCAGACGTTGTCTTGGTTCCCGGATATCGACGACAAGGGGTTTGCAACGAACACTGCCTACACAGCAGTACTGGAATTGGAGCCGGGCGCACAATCCAACTGGACGTCAGCAGGGTTCCCGGGCGCACCCAATTTCAGCGCAAACTCGATCACATGGGAAAATCTGAGAAACCTACCCACAGAAGGTGTTGACACCATCACATCGGAGTATTTTACAGGGCCGGCTTCCGGCAACTACTCCAGCAGGCCGGCAGGCCTCGCGGTGGCCGATGCGGCTGGCGCCAATCTGAGGGTTTTCATCAAATTTTTACCGACGGCAGCGGTAAAGTCGGAACCGGAAGTGATCTTCTTTGATGATTTCAACGGTACGCAAAGAACCGGCGCCGATGCGGTAAACGGCACGACTACCAGCTTCATAAGGGGTACGCAGCAAAAACGCCAAGATGCCGGCGCATATTGGACCAATGGCTACTCAAACCTTATGACCGACCCGAAGAACCCCAACAACAAAGTGCTTGTGCTGTCTTGGGGGATAGCGGACTACACGTTCGCCACGCAGCAGGTAACGGCAAGCTCGCTGGTAAGCGAAGCGCCGACAAGGCCGGCTGTGCCGCCCACAGCGCTAACCCTGAGAAACACCGCAGGCAACTACGTACTTGAGATATTGCTCGACGTAGCGATCTACGACGCCGACTGGATGGGGAAAAACTATATTTCCGCTGCGTTTTCCATGACGACGTCAAACTGGAAAGCGCTGACCCTTCAGCAGAAGCTGGCCGCCTGGAACGCGCTGCCGGCAGACCTCAAGCTGGAAGTGTGGAACGCTTTCTGGCCGGTAACGTGGACTGACGGGCGTGAATACGGGCGCCGCAACTTTGTGCGCGCAGGCTGCTGGGACACCCGAGGTGGCTCTGGCGTAGACCCGTTCCAAAACGCGTACGGCTACTATGAAGTCAACATGAAGATGACGCCGGCCAACGGCGTGTGGACCGCTTTCTGGATGAACGGCGAAAGCACGGGCGGCGGGTCCGGCGGGACAGCCGACAGCACGATCACGGACATCAGCCGCGTAAAATCCTACAACCCGATGCTGGATACGATGACTGCCGCGAACAGGTTGTCAGCGATACAGCGCCAGTCCAGCTGGCACGGCTCAGAGATCGACATCATCGAAAACTGCGAGCCTGTTTTGGAGCGCGGGTACAGCTCGTCGTACCACTACGGCGGGTACGGTGGCTACGGCAACGGCCGCCAGCACCAGGAGAGCTGGATGCCTGGCGAAGCGGACTGGATCAACAACATCAACATCTATGACGGCGAATTCCACCGCATAGGGTTTGAGTGGTCTCCCACCGACGGTAAATTCTACATAGACGACATCCTGCACGCATGCGCGTCCGACATCACTACCCACTGGCCGGAATTTGTGCAGGATAAAGACCAGGTTACAAACCTTCCGTTCCTCGACGGGAAACTGGGCATCCCCCAGAACCCGAACATGATGCGCCTGTCGGTCGAAGCTGACTACTGGTCCGGCCACGGCACAGAATACGAGTACTACCCGTATGACTGCGGTGTGGGCATCAGGGAAGACAGGAGCCTTGGCCGCTTGACAGAAGGCACGCTGGAGAACGGCGGAGCGGCTGTAATCGACTACGTCAAAGTCATCAACGGCCCGAAGCCCGACGGAGATTCGGTGCTTGTCTACCTGAGCGCCCCAGAAGAGAGCGACATCGACCAGAACACCGAGTTCACCCTCTCGATAGGCAACACAAAGGACCTGCTCACGTTTGAAGCAGAAATCCTAGTCGATGGCAGCATGCTTTCAGGGATCGGCGTTGAGCCCCTCAACGGGTTCAAGGTCATGGACAGCGTCTTATGGAGTTACGCAGGCGACGGCTTGTGGAAAGGCACAGTCACGCTGGCATACAAGGCTGGATTCAGGGAGGGCTTCACAACCCACAGGCCTTTGGAAATCGCCAAGTTCCTCTTTGCCCCCAGGGCGAAAGGAGACACTGTGGCGGCTCTAGCAAATGTCACGGCCTCAGGGCTTGTGGGCGACGTGACCCAGTACTTTGGCATCCTGATTCAAGAGGGCACGGCGGCGACCAACATCGACCAGAGGGTCTTCTCGAAGTACGACCTCAACAGGGACGGCATCGTTGACGCCTTAGACCTAGGCATCATGCTGCTGTACTGCGGCTTCGCCGAGACTACGCCGGGCTGGAACAGCTTGGTCAAAGTCAACGATTCCAGGGGCAAAGGGGTCACGGCTAGCATGTGCGACGTGAACGGCGACGACATCATCGACATGCTGGACCTGCTCGACCTGTTTATACACTACACCAAATAAGATTGGAGGATTAAACCATGTATAAGAGAAAGATATTCAGCGCCATAATGGTAGTTGTCATGATAATGGCACTGCTGCCTGCGATGGCGTCTGCTCAGGTAACGGAGGTAAAGCAAGCCCCGAGTTATTCTGAGAAGCTGTCCGACTGGGTCATATCGCCATCCGTCTCAGGCACCACTTGCGGCCTGCCGGGCGGCGCCGACATCGACATCAGCAAACCGGACTACGACACGACAGGCTGGATAAACGCCGTTGCGCCAAGCACCGTCTTAGGGAACTGTTTTGACGCCGGCGTCTACGACAACTTCTTTATGACCAGAAGCGGCACCACGGACGAATGGTACAACAGGCAGTTCACCAGCGTTCCGACCGCTGATTTCAACTCGCCTTGGTGGTACAGCACCGATTTTTCGCTGCCCGCCTCGGAAGCCGGGAAAAAAGTAGTGCTCACGTTCAAAGGCATTTCGCACGCTGCTGACATCTATGTCAACGGCCAGAAAGTAGCCAATGACTACAACAACATCACAGAACACTCGTTCCTTCAGAACGGCCCGCCCATCCAGGCCGCATACGCCAACCTGACCGCCACCGGCCACGGCTCCACGTCAAAGTACGGTGCTGGCGTGCTGAGCGTATTTGAGAAGGATTTCTTCGGCACCTTCCGCACGTACAACGTCGACGTCACCAAGTACCTGAACGCCGACGGTGCGCCAAACAATGTCAAGCTCAAGATCACAAGAGCCAATTCAGCCAGCAACGACCTCACATACCACTGGGTTGACTGGCACCCGCGCCCCGTGGACGGGATGATGGGCCTGACCGGCGAAGTTATCCTCGACACCTGCAGCGGCGTTCGCCTGGACAACCCGGCTGTCTCCACGAAGGTGACAGAAGACCTGAGCGTCGCGACGCTCAGCCTGTACTGCGACGCCACCAACCTAGGCGACGAGGCTGTGACCGGCATCGCCACGGCGACGATCAACGACCCGGCTGGCATAGCTGTAGCGACGGTGACGAAAAGCGTTACGGTCCCTGCACACAAGTACAACCAGGAGATCGCGTTCAGGGCAGCGGACTTCCCAGTCCTGAACCTTGCCGACCCACAGCTCTGGTGGCCAAACAAGTCCGGCGACCAGCCGCTTTACACTGTCGACTGGAGCTTTGCCATCGACGGTGTAGTCAGCGACGCGCTGAAGCACCGCGCCGGCCTTCGTGAGATCAACGTGGACCTCAACGTCACCCCGCTGGGCAACCAGAACAGGGCCACGGTCTCCAACAGCTCGGGCGCCAACATGATCCAGTTCTACGTGAACCACAAGCCAGTGATATTGGACGGCGGCGGCTACTGCCCCACCGACCTGTTCCTGCGCCACGACCCGGTTAAGAACCAAGGCGTCATCGACAACATGAAGTACGCGGGCCTTAACTTCTTCCGCGACGAGGGCAAGTTCTTCGACAACGACCTTTTGGACCTCTGCGACGAGAACGGCATCCTGGTCATGACCGGCTGGTGCTGCTGCGACCTCAACCAGAGCCCCAACGGCTGGTCCCATGCGGAGCGCTTCAACGCCTACGAAGGCCAGTACGCCCAGATCAAAAATCTGAGGCAGCACGCTTCCGGCCTGCTGTGGTTCAACGGCAGCGACGAGCCTCCCAGCAACAGCAACAACGCCAACACGAGAATGGTTGAGGAGCAGTACATCCGCGTAGAAGCCATGTCCAGATGGGACGAGATCGGCATCACCGCGGCCAGCGCCTGCCTCGACACATCAAACCTGCTGGGTGGCATCAACACTGGGTTCCACATGGACTCTTCCTATGACAACCAGTCGCCGTCCCACATGTTCAACCCAGGGTCGGTCGGCTCCACAGGCGTGGGTCCATTCGGGTTTATCGGCGAAGGCCTCGGCGGCGCCGGCATACCGCCCATCGAATCCATGAAGAAATTCATCCCGGCGGCCAACCTGTTCCCGTACAACGGCACAAACACCACAAATTACAACGCGTGGAACCTGCATGCCACCACCAGCGGATTCACTACGTTTGGCCCGCTGATCGCGATTTCGGACAACGCCTACGGTGCTTCCACCACTTTGGAATCCTACCACGCCAAGATTGACGCCGCACAGTTCGACCAGTACAGGGCTCAGTCTGAAGCGCTCAACTACCACCGATACAAGAACACAACGGGCAGGGTAAACTGGATGCTCAACAACGCAAGGCCTGGCATGTACTGGCAGCAGTTTGACTTCTACATGAACCCGACCTCCGCCACCTTTGGCGCAGCCAAGGCCAACGAGCCCGTACACATCATGTACAACATCTACGACCACGACATCAGCGTCATCAACAGCACTTTCAACGATTACGGCAATATGACCGCCACTGCGGAAATATACAACCTGGACGGCGAGCTGATCAGCAAGACGCTGGAAAAGACGATCCATGTGGTTCCGGACAGCGTCGGCCCGACCACGGCTTACGGCACCATGACGAGGACGCCCAAGAGAAACGCTTCGCACTACAACGAAGCGGACGGCACGTTCACTGATGTGGCGTACACCTACAACGGCCAGATTCTGGACGCCTACGGCGTAAACATCCTCTGGAACTATGCTGACATCGAAAAGTCCCTGATCAAAGCGACTTCCGACGTCTACTTCGTGCGCCTGCAGCTCAAGGACAGCACAGGCAAGGTCGTAAGCTACAACTCCTACGCGATACCGATGCGCAGCGACATTGCGACCACCACCTCTTGGAACAGGGGCACGCCGGTGTCTGCCGGCGACTACTCGGCGCTCAACTCGCTGCCGGCACTGACCGCCGAACAGCTCAAGTGCGTCCAGACCGGTTCAAAAACAGCAAACGGCATCGTAACGCAAACGCTTGAAATCACCAACAACTCAGACAGCATCGCCCACAACGTGTACCTGGCAGCCTATCCCAACAACAAGTTGGAAGACCTGATCGGCGCTGTCCAGTACACGGACAACATGTTCGTCCTGTTCCCGGGCGAGACGAGAATAATTGACGTCACCCACAGGACCAGCAACCTGGCCGGCGACGCCTTCATCACTGCGACCTGCTACAACAACCAGATAGGCGGCGACAAGCCCATCCGCTTCAAGAACGTCTATACAGGCAACGGGCTGGGCCAGGGCAAGAGCCTGTCCATCAACAGGACAGTCACCCTTTCGGCCGGTAGCAATGGCGGCAACATCACGACCATCTCATCGGGCAACATCACCATGGCCAATGCCCACAAGACCTTCATCGACTGCGCCACAAACTCGAACGCAACGCTCACACTATCGAGCAACAGCGCATGGTTCTACGTTGACCTAGGTGCCCCCAAGGCATTCGACAAGGTCATGCTTCGCGCCAGCAGCGGCACCAGCCTGCGCGGCCGTCCGGACACTGTAGTGATCGCCGGCAGCAACAGCACCGCTGGTCCATGGACGAACCTCGCTTCGTACAACAACACCGGCGGGTCAGTCATGATGGATATTACGCTGCCCGCAACCGCGACGTACCGCTATGTCAGGGCAACATGCACCTCCGGCACTGGCTCGCTCACCATCTCCGGTTTTGACGTCTATGCGTTCAACAACTACGTGGACGTCACCATCAACGGCGAGGGCACTGCTGCAGTCGCCGGCAAGACGATCAACGCAGACACGCTGGCCAACCAGAAAGTCGTAGCTGTTGAGCCGGACGGAAGCGTTGACTTCACGTTCACTCCGGCAGGCGAAGTCGCTTTGGTGCGCGTGCTTGCCAACGGCGTCGACATTTCAAACAAGCTGGTCGACAATGGCGGCTCAAGGAGCCTCACGCTTTCTGGCCTCACAGGCGACGTGGACCTCCAGGTCTACTTCGGCATCCAGGCCTACCTCAGCACAGACACGGTGACCTACGTCAACAACGACGCGGAGTTCGTGGTGTCGCTGGCGAACACCAAGGACGTGCTGGCAGTCGAGCTGGAATTCGAAATCGACGGCAACATGCTGGCCGGCAAGGGCCTTGTAGGCCTTAACGGGTTCAGCAACATGAACAACATCCTTTGGATCCATGCAGGAGACAACAGGTGGAGGGGCACAGTGACAATGGCGCTGCCTTCCGGGACTACGACAGGCCTTACCTCTGTAGCCCCCGTGGACATCGCGAAATTCGTCTACACGCCCAAGGGCTACGGCAACGCGGCCATGAACCTGCTGTCAGCAAGGGCAGTCGTCAAGCTGGACGACACGACCAAATACATCTGGGCTCAAATCATGGATGAATCTGCCACCACCATAGTAGCCAAGTCGAAGTACGACCTGAACAGGGACGGCACAGTTGACGCCCTAGACCTGGGCATCATGCTGCTGTACAGCGGTTTCAACGCCAAGGCCCCTGGTTGGGACGACTTCATCAAGGTCAACGACATTTGGGGCAACGGGGTGCCTGCTAGCATGTGCGACGTGAACGGCGACGGCATCATAGACATGCTGGACCTGCTTGACCTGTTCATCCACTACAGCAAATAACAATCGAAACAACTTTTTCATAAAGTTTCAGTAACCTCAAATGGAGAAAGCGGAGGACGTTGCATACGCCTCCACTTTCTCCATAAAAACAAGGATCAATGGGAGAGGAGTTTATTAGCTCATGAAAAAGAACTTAGCCTGCTGGATTCTGTCCGCCATATTGCTTTCAGTGTGCGTTGCACCAGCCGTGCCGCTTGAGTCGCATGCGGGCGTAAAGGGGTTTCCCGACGTACGAGGGCACTGGGCCGAGCGCGATATTGTCGAGTTGTCGGAAAGAGGGGTGATTTCCGGGATGCCTGACGGCAATTTTCATCCAAACGAAAATATCACCTTCCCTCAATTCGTCGCGATCGTCATCAGGGACAGGTATGGGGACATAAAGCCAGCCGACGGCAATTGGGCTTCCGGGTACATCCAAAAAGCGCTGGAACTAGACATCATATTGCCCGACGAAGCTGCAAGCACAGGGGCGCTGAACAGGTACAGCGCAGTCAAGATCATCAATTCGGCACTCACCAACATCTACAACGAGGAGCCGGAGCTCGACGTTTACAGCATAGTGAAAGAACTGACGGACTATCCCAGCTGCAAATCCTGCCGCGGGCCCTTTGACGACGAAATCGGCCAGTGCATGGCCAAGGGGATCATAACAGGCAGGCCCGGGCCGATGTTTGACGGAGAGGCTATGTTGACAAGAGCTGAAGCAAGCGTGATACTTCTTCGGGCCTTTGACCCGTCGTATCGCGTCACTAGAGAAAATTGACATTTCTTACAAAAATAGAAAAGGAGCAAGAAAGATGAGGAAGAGATTATTACCGCTACTGTCCGTTCTGATCTGCCTGTCAATGGTATTGACTATGATGCCGGCGGCAGCGGCAGGACCGGGCGCAGGAACGGTCAACAAGGAAACGCCAGGCTCTGCAACCTACGTAGAGGACCTGACATCATGGATGATCGCGCCGTCTGGCAGCACCACGCTGGCTGCCGAGTTCCCTGAATTGGCGCTGCTGGGCACAGACGATGCAGCGATAGCCGCTTCAGGCAGCACGGAGGGCTGGGTGCCCGCTACGGCGCCAGGGTCTGTACTGGGGTCGCTGATAGACCTGCACATGTACGATTTTGTGTTCGCCCCGAACAACGACGGCGAATTCGACCCCTATTTTGACGAGAACTTGCTGCACATAAGCCGTTCGGATTTCCAGAACCCGTGGTGGTACAGCACCGACTTCACGCTTCCTGCCAGCGAAGCGGGCAAAAATGTCATGCTCACGTTCAAGGGCATCAACTACACTGCTGACATCTATATCAACGGCGTAAAAGTCGTCAACAAAAACCTGAACATTACAAACGAAAACGAGCTCAGGAACCGCCTCGGAGAAGGTGGGAGCGACGGCAGGACGGCCGGCAGCAACCCGGCGCCCCCGTATACCTACGTAGACCCGACAGGGGTAAACACAAGCACAAATTCGTCTGTGTACGGCGACAACGTGTTCGACACTTACAAAGACTACTACAAGGGCGCTTTCAGGACTTATGACATCGATATGACGCCCTACATCAAGTACGACGCACCAAACAACATAAAAGTCAAGGTCAGAAGGAACTACATCGGTGAGGACTTCTCCATATTCTGGCATGACTGGCACCCTGCCCCATCGGACAACGACATGGGGCTCATTGGCAGGGCCTTTATCGCCACATACGACAAAGTGCAGATCAACAGCCCTGTAGTCGTTTCAAAAGTCGCTGACAACCTGGGCAGCGCGTCGCTTTCCTTCTACATCGAAGCGACCAACTTTGGCGCTGCAGACGTTGCGGGCATTGTCAAGGCCACAGTTAAGGACAAGGACGGCAAAGTGGTCGACCAGTGGCAGACGCCTGCTACAGTCAAAGCAAACACTTACAACAACGAAATCGTCGTTGCCGAGAACAGGGTCTTCAACAACCCAGACCTGTGGTGGCCAAATGGCTCCGGCGACCAGCCTCTGTACACGGTGGACTACGAGTTCACAGCAGAGGGTGCAACCTTGCCAAACGACACGCTGCACCACCGCTTCGGCATCAGGGAGGTTTCCTGCGAGGTCCACGGCATGGTCGCTCAGCCTGAAACAAACACCACAGCCGGATCCAACGTCATGGCGCAGTTCTACGTGAACCACCTGCCCATCGTCATCAAATCCGGCGGGTTCTGCCCCCACGACCTGTTCCTGCGCCAGTCTGACGTGGACGACAGGGCGTTCCTCGAAGTTGTCTCCGCGATGGGCATGAACATGATCCGCGACGAAGGCAAGTTCTACAACGACAACCTGTACGATCTGATGGATGAATACGGCGTCATGCTGATGACGGGCTTCATGTGCTGCGACCGCAACGAACCAGGCGACGGCGGCGACGTGACTTGGTCAAAAGCGGAGCGCATGGTGGTCTACGAATCGGTCTACTCCGAAATCCGCAGCCTGCGCGCGCACGCCTGCCTGCTTGCTTGGCTCAACGGCAGCGACAATCCAAAGGACAACAACAACGGCCTCAACAGCTGGAACGTACACCGCAAAATGCTGGAGATCGAAGGGAAGCTCAGGTTCCACGACGTGGCCAGCGCAATTTCAAGCGCAGTAGCGCAGAACTCAAGGCTCACCGGCGCCGCAAGCGGCACCGAAATGGACCACGCCTACGACACAACGGTCCCGACAGGCTTCTACAGCGCCAACACCAGCGGCGCCACCTCCGGGATATACAGCTTCGTCTCTGAGGGCGGCGGCGGCGGCGGCATCCCCTCAGTGGAATCCCTCTGGAGGTTCATCCCTGCTGAGAACCTGTGGCCCCACAACCAAGGCCATGTGGGTTCAGGCACGGGCCCCGGAAACTACAACAAGTGGAACTGGCACGCAGCCAGGGGCAACTCGAACTTCACCAGAGTCGACAACTTTGTGAACATAGCCGAAAACATGTACGGCGGTGCAAACAACCTCGACGAATGGGTCTACAAGTCCCAGCTGTTTGGGTACGAGTACCAAAGGGCTCAGTACGAGGCGCTCAACGTCAGGCGTTTTGTGGGAGCGACTGGTTTTGTCAACTGGATGCTGAACGCACCGAGGCCCGTTATCATGTGGAACCAGATGGACTTCTACATGAACCCCTACGGGTCGTCTTTCGGTATCGGCAAAGCGAACGAACCTGTCCACATCATGTACAACCCGTACAACAAGAACGTCCACGTGCTGAACACTACCCCAGAGGACCTGGGCACTCTCACGGCAAACGTTAAAATGTACGACATCCACGGCAACCGCATCAACGGCGACGTTTCAAAAGCCGTGCGCGTGCTGCCTGACGGCATCAGCAGCTATTCCGGGACCTCGACGATGCGCCTGACCGGCCTCAACCCGATAAGGCGCGACGACATTGGCGCCGGCGCCGGCGAAACTTGGGTAGATGGCGGATTTACCATCGACTACAGGTCCTACGGCCGCAGGGCTGCCACGCAGACAGGCTCTCAGATGGTGTTCTCAAAGGCCGAAGTTGACAACTCGTTGATAAGGCCCACCACCGACGTCTACTTCATCAGCCTCGAACTGACTGACGAAGCCGGCAACGTGATAAGCCGCAACGACTACGCAGTGCCGCGCCGCCAGAGCGTACACAACAGCAACAACTGGGCGAGGTCATCCTACTTCCAAGCCGGCGACCTGACCCAGCTCAATACATTAAGCCCAGTCGACCTTGATGTTGCAAGCAGTGCCGGATATCTGGCAGCTGACGGCATACACTTCGTGCAGACTGTGGAAATTGCAAACAACACGGGCGATGTTGCCTACGGGATCGAAGTCAAGGCATACAAGAACAGCGCCCGCAAGGAACTGCTGCCCTCAATCTACGATGACAACCTGATCACCCTGTACCCAGGGGAGAGCCGCGTGGTAACCGTTACGCATCTTGCGGAACTGCTAAACGGCCCGGTCGTTATCGGCGTCAATTGCTTCAACAACGTCATCGCTGACAGGCCGGAGCGCGGCGGCAACATCTACAAGCCCAGCGACTACACGGGCCAGACGGCGACTAGCGCGACCACCAACCTGGCCAGGGCCAAGAACAGCGGCACAGCCGTCACGGCTACGTCCGCAGGCAACGCCACCGCAATCGCCAACGTGAACAACGCCAACAACGGGACCACCGTCATCGACGGTACCCTGAGCACGGTTGCTACAGTTGCCTCGGGCTCCTCCTACTTTGTGAACTTGGGCGCAGTTACCACTTTTGACAGGATCATGCTCCGCTGGAGCGCAGCCGTAGGCACCGGCAGCGTCAACTGGCTCTCCGGCGTTCCGAACCACGTGAAGATAGACGTGAGCTCAGACGCGGCAAACTGGACCACTGTTGTTGCCGACTTTGACAACACCAACTCAAGGTCCGCCATGTCAAATGTCATACTGGACGCCCCATGCACGGCTCAATACATCCGCGTCACCCCGTCAGGGCTCACCGGGGCCTCTGCGTTGTACGGCACCAACGTCGGCAGCGGCGGCGGCACCAACACGAACTCCTCGACCAACGCCAGGGCAGCGGCGGCGAACGTCAACGTCAACAGCGTTGAAGTGTACCGCAGCTTTGACACGGTCACAGTCGAGTTCAGCGGGGACAACAACGCATCCGTCAACGTAACTTCGATAGACGGCAACGGCCTGCTCAGCGCGGCAACCCTCGACAAGTCGAGCTCGCTGCTCGCCAGGACGCGCCAAGTCCCGTTTGGCGACAAGGTCGAGTTCGTGTTCAACCTGGCGCCTGCCACGGCAATTGATCTTTACGTGGACGGCGAGAAAGCCAGAGACATCGTCGACAACGGCGACGGCACAGTGTCATGGTTCGCAGACAACACCGACGGCAACATGGGCTCGGTGCTGCTTTACGTCGTGTACTGTTCAGTAGGCGTTCGGGCAGACGCGGAGAGCGACATAGACCAAAACGTCGAGTTCATCCTGTCTGTCACCAACGCAGACAAGCTGCTTACGCTGGAAGCTGAATTCCTGATCGACGGCAACATGCTCGCAGGAGTTGGGATCGAAACGTTCAATGGCTTCAAGCCCATGAGCGACATCATGTGGAACTACGCAGGTGCCGACATGTGGAAGGGGAACGTCACCTTAGCTTACAAGGCCGGCACAAACGAAGGCTTTACGGCTGCTGCCAGCACCGACATAGCCAAGCTGGTGTTCGCGCCCAGGGCGGTTGGCGACACAACCCTGAAGCTGACAAATGTCGTGACCAGCGGCTTCGACTCCTATGGCAGGATAACATACTACTTCGACACTTGCGTCGACCCAAGCTCTGCCACCACGAACATCGACCAGAGGGTCTTCTCCAAGTACGACCTCAACAGGGACAACAAGGTTGACGCCCTTGACCTGGGCATCATGCTGCTGTACTGCGGATTCGCAAGGGATTCAGTCGGTTGGGACACCTTGGTCAAAGTCAACGATTCCAGAGGCGTTGGCGTCACAGCCAGCATGTGCGACGTGAACGGGGACGGCATCATAGACATGCTAGACCTGCTTGACCTGTTCATACACTACACTAAATAGCAAGCTCAATAGTTTGACTGTTAAGTTTTAATTACCTCAAATGGAGAAAGCGGGGGACGTTGACAAGCCTCCCCTTTCTCCATTATCATAAAGGAAGGTGTGGGAGCTTATGAAAAAGAGAAAAACAAAAATTTTGTCAATCGCACTGATAACCGTTTTTATGCTGACATTGACCTTATCCCCTTTCACAAGCCAAGCGGCTTCTGCGGATTTTGCCGACACGAAAGGGCACTGGGCCAAGAGCTACATCGACATTCTCGTCAAAAGCGGCGCAGTCGTCGGTATGCCTGACGGCAATTTCCACCCCTCAGACATTGTGACCATGCCGCAGTTCGTTACGATGATAATGAGGGGGAAATACGGCACCATTGAGCCTACCGGCAAGGGCTACGCTTCCGGATACCTTGATGCCGCTTTCGAGCTTGGCATCATAATAAAGGAGGACGTGGAGGAACCCGGGCTGGTCCGGTTTGACGCAGTCAGGATTGTGAACAATTGCCTGACTATGATATATGGGGAGGACCCTGTCAGCGGTGCGCAGGAACTCGGGGAAACTTTCCTGGACTACCCAGAAAACTGTTCCCCCTGCCAAAGCCCGTTTAACAACGAAATCGCCCAGTGCTACGCAAAAGGCATCATTACCGGAAGGCCTGGGCCTGTATTTGACGGGGACGCTTCGCTTACGAGAGCGGAAGCATGCGTAATCCTTACGAAAATGCTGGACAAAGATTTGCGAACGCCGCCGGAAGCTGCTCCTGAGCCGCCAAAAGGGTTCACGGAGGTAACGCCGGAAGAATTCGTAGAAATGCAGAAAGCAGACAGCAGCATCGTGCTGCTTGACGTCCGCGACCAGCAGGAGCACAACGAGGGCTTCATCCCAGGCAGCATCTGCATACCGCTCAATACGCTGATTGTAGAAGAGGCCAGCCAGCTGCCCGACAAGGAGGCAGTCATCGTGGTCTATTGCAAGATAGGCGCCCGCAGCACCGCTGCCTGCGAGTTCCTTGCGGAACTGGGTTATCAAAACGTGTACCATTTGGGCGGCATTGACGACTGGCCCTATGAAATCATCAAGCAGGAGCAAAAGCTGTAATACGAGAGGAACAACAATGGCAAAGCAGATAAAAACGGGCAACGGGAATTACGCGTTGGAACTGGCCGCGTGGAAAATCGCGCCTTCGGGCAGAACCACGCTGGCGGCCGAGTTCCCCGGTTTGGCCCGGCTGGGGACCGACGACGCGGCTATTGCCGCTTCAAGCAGCACAGAGGGCTGGGTGCCCGCTGCGGTTCCGGGCTCAGTCCTGGGGTCGCTGCTCGACGGGCACATGTACGACTTTGTCTTCGCCCCAAACAACGACGGCAAGCCCGACCCCTATTTCGACGATAACATGCTGCACATAAGCCGTTCGGATTTTGAAAGCCCGTGGTGGTACAGCACCGACTTCACCCTGCCAGCAAGCGAAGCGGGCAAAAATGTCGTGCTCACGTTCAAAGGCATCAACTATACGGCAGACATCTACGTAAACGGCGTCAAGGTCGTCAACAAAAATCTGAACATAACCTGCGAGGAAGAACTTATGAACCGTGTCGGCGCCGACGGGGACGAGGGGCTGGCTGCGGGGAGCAACCCAAAGCCGCCCTACACCTACGCCGACGTGGCATGTTCGGCGCCTGCGGTTTCGTCTGCATCCGGCGACGTAGTTTTTGAAGCGTACAAGGGCCACTTCAAGGGCACGTTCAGGACCTACGACATAGACGCGACGCCCTACGTCAGGTACGGCGCGCCAAACAACGTCAAAATCAAAGTCAAGAGGCACTTCATAGGCACCGACTTCACCCTGTACTGGCACGACTGGCACCCGTCCCCCGCAGACAACAACATGGGCCTTGTGGGAAGGGCCTTTGTGGCCACCTGCGGCAAAGTGAAGCTCAACAACCCGCTGGTTGTTTCAACTGTCGCAAGCGGCCTCGGCCATGCGTCGCTTTCATTCTACATTGAGGCGACCAACCTGGGCGCAGCGGACGTTGCGGGCGTGGTCAAAGCCACGGTAAGGGACAAGGGCGGCACGGTCGTTGACCAATGGCAGTCGCCCGCCACAGTCAAGGCAAACGCCTACAACAACGAAATAGTCGTCGCTGAGGGCAGGCCTTTCAAAAACCCGGACCTTTGGTGGCCGATCGGTTCCGGCAGCCAGCCCCTGTACACTGTGGACTACGAATTCACGGCGGACGGGTCAGCCGCTCCAAGCGACGCGCTGCACCACCGATTCGGGATCAGGGAGGTTTCTTGCGAGGTTCACGCCATGACAGCCCAGCCTGAAACAAATGCCACCGCCGGCTCAAACATCATGGCTCAGTTTTACGTAAACCACCTGCCGATTGTGGTCAAATCCGGCGGGTTCAGCCCCCATGACATCTTCATGCGGCACTCGGAGGTGGACGACAGGGCGTTTCTGGACCTGGTCGCTTCGATGGGCATGAACATGATCCGCGACGAGGGCAAGTTCTACAGCGACCGCCTGCACGACCTGATGGACGAATACGGCATCATGCTTATGGCGGGCTTCATGTGCTGCGACAGGTTTGAAGTGACTTCCGGCAACAACTGGTCAAAGGCGGAGCGCATGATCGTCTACGAGTCGGTCTACGCCCAAATCCGCAGCCTGCGCCCGCACCCCTGCATGCTGTCCTGGCTCAACGGCAGCGACTATCCGAAGGACTATGTAGAAAACAACCCAAACGACGCGATGGTTGCCCGCAAGTTCATGGAGATCGAGGGGAGGCTCAGGTTCCACGCCACGGCTATAGCGCTTTCCAGCGCGGTAACCAGGCCTGCGCGGCTGACCGGCGCGGGAAGCGGCACCGAGATGGACCATGCCTATGACACCGGGGTCCCTACAGCCTTTTACAGCGCCCCCACAGACGGCGCCACGTCGGGAATATTCAGCTTTGTTTCGGAAGGCGCCGGAGGCGGCGGCATCCCGTCGGTGGAATCGCTTAAGCGGTTCATCCCTGCGGAGAACCTGTGGCCCCACAACCAAGGCCACGTCGGCCCTGGCACAGGGCCGGGGAACTACAACAAGTGGAACTGGCATTCCGACAGGGGCGGCATGAACTTCACCCGGATCGACAACTTCGTGAACATAGCCGAAAACATGTACGGCGGCGCAGACAACCTGGAAGAATGGGTGTACAAATCCCAGCTGTTTGGATATGAGTACCAGAGGTCCCAGTACGAGGCGCTGGGCGCCCGCCGCTTCCTTGCGGCTACAGGTTTTGTCAACTGGATGCTGAACGCTCCCAGGCCTGTGCTCATTTGGAACCAGATAGACTTCTACATGAACCCCTACGGATCCTCTTACGGTATCCGAAAGGCAAACGAGCCTGTCCACATCATGTACAACCCGTACAACAAAAACGTACATGTGCTGAACACCACGCCGGCGGACATGGGCACACTGACGGCAACAGTAAGGATGTACGACATCCACGGCAACCGCATCAACGGCGACCTGTCAAAAGGCGTCCGCGTCCTGCCGGACGGCATCAGCAGCTATGACGGGGCGGCAACCATGCGGCTTACGGGCTTGACTCCGCTGGTGCGCGACGGCCAAGGCGCAGACCCTGGCGAGTCTTGGGTCGACGGCGGCTTTGCGATCGACTACAGGTCATACGGGCGCAGGGCGGCCGCGCAGACGGGCTCGCAGATGGTGTTCTCAAAGGCCGAGGTGGACAGCTCGCTGACAAGGCCCACTACCGACGTATATTTTATCAGCCTTGAGCTGACCGATGAAGACGGCAACATGATAAGCCGCAACGACTACGCAGTGCCGCGACGCCAGAGCGTCCACAACAGCAACAACTGGGCCAGGTCCTCCTACTACCAGGCCGGCGACCTTACGCAGCTCAACACTTTGAAGCCTGTTGACCTGGATGTTGCGACCATTTCCGAAAAACTGTCGGATGACGGGATGTACTGCGTGCAGGCTGTTGAAATTGCAAACAACACGGGCAATGTTGCCTATGGGATTGAGGTCAAAGCGTACAGGGACGACGCTCGGAAGGAGCTGCTGCCCTCGACCTATGACGACAACCTGATCACGCTGTACCCGGGCGAGCGCCGCGTGGTTACCGTAACGCACCTGGCCCAGCTGCAAAGCAACCCCTCCGTCATCGTCGTAGCCTGTTTCAACAACGTCATCAAAAACAGGCCGAAGCGCGGCGGCAACATATACAAGCCCGGCGACTACGCTAAACAGACGGCTGCAAGCGCCACCACCAACCTGGCAAGGGCCAAAAACAGCGGGGACGCCGTAACGGCAGCCCACCCGAGCAATGCGACGGCCATAGCAAACGTGTCAAACGCCAATGGCGGCACCACTGTCATCGACAGTACGCTCAGCTCGGCAGAGGCAGTCCCATCGGGCTCGTCCTTCTTCGTCAACCTGGGCGCAATTGAAACGTTTGACAGGATCATGCTTCGCTGGAGCTCGGCTGTAGGCACGGGATGCCCCAACTGGCTCGCCGGCGTCCCGGACCGCGTGAGGATAGACGTCAGCTCAGACGCCGATAGCTGGACAACCCTAGTCGAGTGCTTTGACAACGCCGGGGCAAGGTCCGTCATGAGCAACGTTGTTTTGGACAGCCCCTGCAGCGCACAGTACATACGCATTACGCCGTCAGGCCTGACTGGCGCTTCTGCCAAGTACGGCGAAAACGTAGGCAGGGGCGGCGGCACCAGGTCTTACCCCTCGACAAACAAGAGGGCGGCTGCGGCTTGCGTAAACATAGCCGGCATTGAA
>WRJV01000339.1 GCA_009778415.1 Clostridiales bacterium
TTGAATCCCTGCTGAACATGATGCTTTCCGATATGGCTTCCCCGTTTTCCGCAATGATGCTATGCCCGCCGCAAACCGCGTCGGTGGTGGATTCATGCACCCCGGCAGACGCCAGGACGTAGCCGCAAATGTTCTTTCGGCTTTCACAGCATACGATGTCCATGCGTGATGCCGCGCTTCCTGCCGCGTCATGGCTTGCAGAGGGGTTCGCTATGATCTGTGCGCCGTTGAGCGACAGCAGCGAGCCCGGCGTTATGGTGCGGCTCGCGTCTTCCGATATTTCAATGCCAATGGCAATGCCTGAGCGGGAGTCTTTGAAAAGGAGATGCCCGAACGGAACATCCTGACCCATCAGGTTGACAGACTTCACCTTGCCGAAAACGGTGGTCCCGGGAGCAAACCATTTCGACTGCTGGCTTGGGATGAACATCTTGGGCACAATCCCCTTTATTTGGCCATTTTGAATGAAAGCTGCACAGTTCGCGAGGCTATGCGCCAGTTTCATGTAAAAGCCCAGGACTACGGCAGAAGAGATGCTTTTTGATGCGCCGAGTATCTGCCGCAAGGCCTCCGCAGACCTTTCGTACAGGAAATCTTGCAGAAACAAGTCGCCGCAAGAGGCGCCGGTGACGCAAAGTTCGGGCAAAACGGCAATGCCGCAACCGGACCTGTCTGCGAGCGCGAGGCATTCGATGATTTGCTGCGAGTTGTATTCCGTGTTTGCAGGTTTGAGTTTCGGGGTTATGGCAGCGAGGCGGATGAAACCTAAATTTGACATGACAAAGCCCTCCTTATAGGTTATAGTATATATAAAGGGCAAAAAAAACACAAATAATTTTTGTATAGCGAGGACTGAAGCTATGAGAAAATTGATTATCGCACTGACATTATTAGCACTGACGTTTGCTGCGTCCGGATGCACGGAAAAACAATACGTCGGCGGAAATGAAGAGTCAATCCGGCAAAGCCAAGAAAGCGCAGAAACCAGCGGCGCGGGCAAAATCAACGGCGATGGCAAAGCCGACGCCGATGCGGACAAAGGGGCAGGCGACAGGGCAGGCGACGGGGACGGGGCTGGCGGCAGCGGCAGCGAATATGGGGGAGGCAGCGGCATGGAAGAGGCAGCAGCAAACTACGGCGGCGCAGTGACATGCCTTGAGGATTTAAAGGACATGGAGAACTGGGAGACGGCGTACCCGTACATTGAAGCACTGGGAAAACCCGCGCAGGACATCTCCCCGGATTACAGCAGATGGGTTCCGCAAGGCGCTTTCAACGGCGGTGAGTACTACAGCGACGCAGACGGGGACGTGTATTACGTGTTCCCTTCCAGTTTTTTCACGAGCGTTAGCGGATACTACGCCGGGCAGCTTTCAGGCAAAGAAGTCTGCGTCATGGTGGCGGCGCCGCTGGGCTTGTTTTTCCCAGACGCCGAGTGGCCGGAGCAGGCAGAAGACACGGCTCAGTATCTGGAGCAATTCCTGGGCATTGAATTTGAGGAATACGATTATGAAGGGAAGGGCTATTTTTCTAGCTTTGAGGACGGCATGGAGTATGTTGACATCTCGTGCGAGGACGACGGGGTCATAAGCCCAGAAAATTTCGTCGACTTGTGCCGAAAAATGTAGCCACACAATAAATGGTAATATATGTAAAATATTTCTTGACAAGGCGCACTCGTTGCCGCTATACTAGTAGTTAAGGGCAACAATTCAGCAAGAGGCAAGAAAGTCGTAATTGAAAGGAAACGCTCGGTTCAAATGAAAGAAATATTTATTTCAGCGCTTCGGCCAGATTTGGAAATACAGGAATTTTTCATGGTCAAGGCGATCGCCGTCAGGATTGGCGCAAACAAAAAACAGTACCTCGACCTGCTCCTTGCGGATTCAACGGGCGAGATTACTGCAAAGAAGTGGGACATAACCGACGATGAACTCCCTGTTTTCAATGAAATCAAGGAACTTGACATCATCAGGGTGAAAGCTCTTGTAACGGAATGGAACGGCCTCAAGCAGCTTAGAGTGATGCGCATAAGGAAAAGCACGAAGGAAGACGAGGTTGAATTCTCAGATTTTATCAAGTCTGCGCCGGAAAAAAGCGAGGAGATGTACAGCTTCGTCATCGGAAAAGCCAATGCGATAAAGGACAAAGATTTGAAGTCGGTGTGCATCCGTTTCTTGGGCATGAACAAGGACAAGCTGCTGTACTACCCTGCCGCCCAAAAAAACCACCACGCCGAGCTTGGCGGGCTCCTCTACCACACGAAGAGGATGCTCATGACCGGGGAAAGGGTTTGCGACGTTTACGGCAATTTGAACAAAGACCTGGTAACAGCAGGAGTCATACTCCATGACATCGAGAAGATAAACGAAATTGAAGCAAACGAGTTTGGCATAGCGTCGGGCTACTCCTTCGAGGGGCGCATGCTTGGCCATATTGTGCAGGGTATCGTCTCGATAGATAAAATTGCAGAAGAGCTTGAAATCCCGAGGGAAAAGACTGTTTTGCTCGAACATATGATTCTGGCGCACCATTATGAGCCGGAGTTTGGGAGCCCGAAAAAGCCGTTGTTCCCTGAAGCGGAGGTACTGCACTACCTCGACATGATTGACGCCCGCATGTACGACATGGAAGAGGCGCTGAGGTCTACCGACCCGGGCAGTTTCAGCGAACGGGTGTGGACTTTGGACAACAGGTCACTATACAGAGCAAAGGATTAAGTTGACGGCATGGCAGAAATTAAACAAGACAAGGAATCGATCGTCGAATCGCTTGAATACTGGGGGCTTGAACAAGACGCGGGCAAGAAGCTGATAACGGTAGCAGGGGACCCGTCTGCCTGCTTTGAAGGCGACCCGCTGATGATGATCCGCATCGTGCGTTTTGCAGCAGAATTAGGGTTTGACATCCACATCAAGGCCTACAACGCCATATTGGACAAGTCGGCGCTCCTCTCCGAGGCAAATACCGACGACATAAGGGTGGAGTTTGAAAGGCTTCTGACGGCTGAGTTTGCGGGCAAGGGGCTGAAAATCCTTGCTGGCGCAGAGCTGATGCCGTACATCATTGGAAGCTTGGCAGAGAACATGACCAAAAGGGCAATGAGCCAATTCGCAGTGCTGGCAGAGAACATCGACAAGACCATGAGGGTCAGGGAACGGCGGATCGCGCTGTTTTACTTGTGCTTTGAAAAGAAGGCGGCACTCGGTGCCGTCAAGTTTCTGAACTACAGCCCAAAGATGGAAGCGCGGATCGCCGATGCGTTTGCCATGCTGGAACCGATGTGCTTCCTTGGGAACGAGTACGAGTTCAAACGGTTTGTTGCACTCTGCGGCGAAGAACGGTACAGGTACCTTGACAGCCTGTCAAAAGCACAGCGCATCGTGTACGACATGCCGGACACGAAAATTCTCAGCAGGCACCATATGATGGAGGCGATAAAATCAAAAGGCGACCCGATATTCATCGAGGATCTTGAGATTGACGCTGCAGACATCGCAGGCAGCAACATAGCTGAAGGTGAAAAAGCGGCGGATATCCTGCGTGAGCTTTTAGACCATGTACACAAAAACCCCAAAATGAACACTAGGGAACACCTGCTGCGCCAGGCCGAGAAATATGCAAAAGCCGCGTTGCGGGTGCCGTTCCAAAAAGTGCGGCGGTTGAAATAAGCATGGAACAGAAAAAAGCCAGGGTCGCAGACGTAATATTTCACAATAAAGAAAACGGCTACACGATAGCCATAGCTGAAAACGAAAACGAGCAGTTTACAGCGGTAGGGCATTTCCACGGATTGCCGACGGGCCGGGAATTCGCCTTGAGCGGCAATTTTAAAATCCACCCGCTATATGGCGAGCAATTCGTGTTTTCTGGTTATGAAGAAATAATGCCGGCCTCTGCCGAGGGGATGGAGGGTTTCCTCTCGTCAGGCCTGTTGAAAGGCATAGGGAAGAAGACGGCGCAGACGATAGTGAAAAAATTTGGGGCAGGCACGTTCGACGTAATAGAAAACGATCCGGCGAAACTCACAGAAGTCGATGGCATCGGCGCCAAGAAGGCTGAAGCGATAGCCGCAGCGTTTGCGGCACACAGGGAGTTCGCTGAAATCACGCTTTACTTTCAGCAGTTTGAAATTTCAGCTGACTATGCCTTGAAATTGTACAAGGTGTACGGAGCTGACACGATCGACAAGGTGAACGAAAACCCATACAGGCTTGTCGATGACGTTTTCGGGATAAATTTCAGGAAAGCGGACAGGATCGCTGAGAAACTGGGTGTGTCCAGGGACGACGAGGAGAGGGTAAAGAGCGGTGCGCTTTACGTCATGCAAAGGCACGTAAACGACGGCCATACGTTCCTGCCCAAGGCAGTTTTGTGCGAAAAAGCGGCAGAGCTCATGGACCTGTCAACTGAACAGATATATGAAGCGCTTGTGCAGATGGTGTTTGACGGGAGGCTCCACATGGAGACGCTGGAAGGCCGCCCCGTCGTGTTCTTGCTCCCCTATTTCGTGGCGGAACAGAACGTATGCAAGAAATTGATCCTGTTCAATTCGGCGGTGCTCAAGCCTATCAATGCGGACATAGACGAGCTGATAAGCAGAACGGAAAGGCAATCGGGGACGGTGCTCTCCGAGAAGCAGAAGTTCGCGGTGAAGAGCTCTCTGACAAGCGGCGTGTCCGTAATCACTGGCGGCCCGGGGACAGGTAAAACAACAATAATAAACACAATCATAAACATCCTGCAGGACGCCGGGCTGAAAGCGGCCATAGCAGCACCCACGGGGCGGGCCGCTAAGCGGATTACAGAGACGTCCGGGCACCACGCGTCGACGATCCACAGGCTTTTGGAATACTATTATTCCGAAAGCGAGGAGGCGATGCGCTTTGGGAAAAACGAAGAGGACCCCCTCGAATATGACGCCGTCATAATCGACGAAGCTTCAATGATTGACATACTGCTGATGAACGGGCTGGTAAACGCCATTCAGCCCGGCACAAGGCTGATCATAGTGGGCGACGCCGACCAGCTCCCTTCGGTGGGGGCGGGCAACGTGCTGAGGGACATCATCGACGGGGAGCTCATATATTCCGTCAAGCTAACGGAAATATTCAGGCAGGCCAAGGAGAGCCTCATAGTCGTCAACGCGCACAAGATAAACAAGGGCGAGTACCCTGACTGCAATGAAAAAGGCAAGGATTTCTTCCTGATGAGGATAGCCTCGGAAAGGGAAATGCTGAAAACCATAAAGGATTTGTGCGTAAACAGGTTGCCTGGGTACTATGAGGACTGTATCCCGATGAGAGACATCCAAGTGCTGACTCCGGTCAGGAAAGGCCTTCTGGGGTGCGTGAATTTAAACGTTGAGCTCCAAAGCGTGCTGAACCCGCCTTCGGCCGTGCTGGAGGAAAAAAAGTTTGCAGACAAGATTTTCAGGGAAAACGACAAGGTCATGCAGGTAAGGAACAACTACCAGCTAAAATGGAAAAAACTAGACGATTTTTCTGAGGGGCAGGGCGTTTTTAACGGCGACATAGGGTTCATTCAAAAAATTGACAAGGAACAAAACCAAGCCACTGTTGTTTTTGACGAAAACAAATACGTTACATACGATTTTGCCCAGCTCGACGAGATCGAGCCGGCGTACGCGATTACAGTCCACAAAAGCCAAGGGAGCGAATTCCCCGTGGTGGTGATGCCGATATCTTGGTTCCCGCCCGTGCTCTCAACGCGAAACCTCCTGTACACAGCGGTGACGAGGGGGAAAACGGCGGTGGTCCTGGTCGGCTCAGAGAACAAGATGAACGGCATGGTCGACAACAACATGATAACAGAAAGGTACAGCGGCCTCGCCACAAGGCTGAGGTCGTTTTTGGTGACTTAGCGATGATACTGAAAAAATTGCTGGAGCTGCTGTTCCCGTCGAATATTTACTGCATTTCCTGCGGGAGCATCATTGACAGCAGCAGGGCATACTCGCTGTGCGACAGCTGCATGCGGCTGTTTCACTGGGCAAACGGGAGGACATGCGAAAAATGCGGCAAGATCATCCAGGAGAGCTACCCGCACGAGGCATGCTCCGACTGCAGGGAGCACAACCACTATTTCAAAAAAGGGTACTCCTGCGTGCAATACGGCATATATGAAAGGGACCTGCTGCTTGCGTTCAAATATGGAGGCAAAACTTACATCGGGGAAAAAATAGCCGATGCCATGGCAGACAGGCTGAGAGCAGAAAACATCGAGGTGGATTTTACGACGGCGGTTCCGATGCATGGGAAGAAGAAGGAAAAAAGAGGGTTCAACCAAGCAGAAATAATAGCCAGCCGCCTTGCCCCGAAGCTGCCGGCCCCGTACGCCGGCAGGGTGCTCGTGCGCACAGGCAACACGGTCGCCATGAGCAGGCTTTCAGCCGAAGAAAGGCGCATGAACATGGAAAACGCTTTTTCCATGGCGCGGGGAGCAGAAAAAATGGTAGCCGGGAAGAAGGTGCTGCTGGTTGACGACATATACACGACAGGCAGCACAGTCGATGCATGCTCCCGCGTGCTCCTTGCCGCCGGGGCTGCTGAGGTAAGGGTGATAACGTTCGCCGCCGGGGCGAATTTGCTGAGGAACGTTAACGCGGCCGCTCAGGTTTGTGGTTGAAAGTCCAAGCCAGCTGCGGGCAAAAGGACCCACGTAAGCCGTTTCGGCGATCATGGCGCAGTCTAGACGTAAGCCCTCCGGCAAAGCCGCGAGGCGGGTGTGGGGTCAAAGACCAGGTCAAATGAGCGGCCGCGTTAGCGCGTCACCTTTTTCACCAGATATTGTTTGTCAACGCTTGCGGTTTCGTGGTATACTTAAGTTAGCGCAAACACACAGCAGTAACGTGCGGTCAGCGCCCGCGTTAGCAATTAAGGAGGTCGTGAACTATGAAAGTGATAATAACAACCAAGAATTTTAACGCCAGTGACCATCTGAAGGGAGTAATCGAAAAAAAACTCGAAAAGCTGGGCAAGTATTTTTCGAGGGACATTGTTGTGAACGTGATTTTGTCAACTGAGAGGGGAAAGCAGAAAATTGAGGCTACGATAAACGCCAGAGGGATGATTTTCAGGGCTGAAGAGCATGCCAGCGACGCTTACGAAGCCGTTGACAGGATAGTTGAGAAACTGTCTTCACAGATGTCCAGGTTCAAGAAAAAACTGCAAGACAAGCACAAGGACGTGAAGGACAACAAGGGCCTGTCCTTTGCGGACATCCCCGAATACGAGGAGAGCCCTGAAGAGATCAGAGTCGTGAAGACCAAGAAATTCGACCTTGTGCCGATGACTACCGAGGAAGCCATAATGCAAATGGAACTTCTGCAGCACAACTTTTTCGTGTTTCTGAACATGGAGTCCGACCGGATCAATGTTGTCTACAAGCGCAACAACGATGATTACGGGTTGCTTGAAACATCATATTAAAATAATTCCCACAACAAAAGAATCCTATTCAGGCCGGCGGGGCGGGCAGCTTCGCCGGCTTGCCTTTGTAACTATTTTTTAATTATAAATGCATAGAATTATTATTGTAAATTGTCCTGTTTTTATGTACAATTAATTGTATCGGTAGAGTCAACAGCAGGCAGGAAAGGGACGAAATGCAGGAGTATGTCGCAAGGATAGTTTCAGGAATAGGGGTCGCGGACGTAGTGGACGTGCTCATAGTTGCGTTTGTGATCTACAAAATCCTCGAATTCATTCGTGAAACCCGCGCTGAACAATTGGTCAAAGGGCTGCTCGTTTTAGCCGTCGCCGCGTTTATATCCGGCGAGTTCCATTTGTATACGCTGAACTGGATAATGAGGGGCGCTATGACGCTGGGCGTGATCGCCCTCGTAGTTGTGTTCCAGCCAGAGCTCAGGAGAGGCCTTGAATACATGGGCAGGAGCAAAATCGTAAAAGTGCCTTTCGCGTACCTGGACAAAGAAAAAGCTAAAGACTTGACAGCCAAGTTCGTCAGAGCGGTGGATTATTTTTCCGCAAATAAAATCGGTGCGCTGATAATTCTGGAACGGCAGACGGCGTTCAACGACATTGTGGAGACGGGAACGATTGTCAACGCCGAGGTTTCAACGGAAATCCTGCAAAACGTGTTTTATGAAGGCGCACCGTTGCATGACGGGGCAGTCATCATCAGGGGCGACAAGATTTTCGCGGCAGGGTGCGTGCTCCCGCTCACACACAACAACACGCTGGACAAGGACTTGGGGACCAGGCACAGGGCCGGCATAGGGATTACGGAAAATTCTGACGCAATAGCTATAATAGTTTCAGAGGAGTCGGGGATAATCTCCATTGCCGAGGACGGGAAGCTTACGAGGTTCCTGGACATCAAAGCAGTGGAAAAAACCCTGCTCGACATTTACCTGGGGAACAGAGGGGCAGAGAAGGTCCCCACGATAAAAAGGCTGCTGGGGAGGGACAGGAATGCTTCGAAATAAGAACGTAACAAAGATTTTGTCTCTGCTGATTGCCATTGTGCTCTGGGCATACGTCATCGCGGTCGACAACCCGCCGACTACTGAGAGGATAACAGGCGTGCCCGTGCAGCTGATGAACGTAGGGATGCTCACCCAAAACGGGCTGGCAGTCCTTGACGGCGACAGCGCGATGGTGGAAGTGGTGGTGGCAGGGACCAGGGCTGACATATCAAAGTACAAGGACCAAATAGTGGCCACAGCCAACGTGTTTGGCTACGGGATCGGCGAAAACTACGTCACGGTCGAAGTGCTCCCCCCGTCACAGCTGGTCTGCACAGAAAAAAGGCCATCCAGGATACTCGTGAACATTGAAAACCTCGTATCGGTCTACAGGCCTGTCAGCATAACGTTTACCGGAGACCGGGCTCCCGGCACGGAACCCGGGAACCTTTCGGTGCAGCCCGAACAGATAGAAGTAAAGGGCCCGAGATCGCTTGTGGAATCTGTGGCGTACGTCGGCATCGAAGTGCCTTATTCCCAAATAAGCAGCAGCGGGTCCATGTTGACGCTGGACGCTTCTGCGCTGGACGCTGACGGCGAAGTCGTGCAAAAAGTCAAATTGTCTTCGGAAACAGTGAGCGTCAAGGCGACGATGTTCGACACGAAGACTGTGCCGCTTACAGTCAACATAACAGGCGAGGTAAGCGAAAGATTCGAAGTGACCGGCATCGACGTGCCGGCTTGGATAAAGATCAGGGGCAGCAAAAGCAGCCTCGCAACGATAGATTCCATTGAAGCGGAGCCCATAGACATAAGCAGCGTGGACACCACTTCGTCAATGAGGATATACCCGAAGCTGCCGATAGGGGTGGAAATAGCCGACGACTCTCGGGGCATTTCCGTTAAGATCGGGATAAAGGGCATTACAAAGAGCAGCATTGAGTATTTCTCCCCTGAAATAGAGATTCTAGGGCTTGCGGAAGGGTTTAGCGCATACATCAACACCCCTTCGCTGGTATTGAACATTGCGGGGATAGAAGCCGTGATTGAGTCAGTGGGAAAAGACGATTTCAAGCTTTCGGTAGACGTTGAAAACTTGGAAGAAGGCACGCATGTGGTTCCGGTGTCGGTTGAACACGACGTAGCGCTGAACAGCCTGACTCTTGCGCCGGAGGCAGTCCACATAACAATAAACGCGGTAGCGGTAAACGAAAAAACAATAGACGAAAAAGAAGAGGATTGACATTATGGGTAAACTGTTCGGCACAGACGGGGTTAGAGGTGTCGCGAATTCCGAACTCACAACTGAACTGGGGTACAAGCTAGGCAAAGTCGGCGCCTATGTGCTCAGCAGGGAGAAAGAGAGGCCTGTTGTCCTGATAGGCAAGGACACGAGGATTTCCGGCGACATGCTGGAGGACGCCATCAGCGCCGGCATACTGTCCATGGGAGGGGACGTCATCAAAGCCGGCGTCCTGCCCACTCCGGCCATAGCCCACCTCGTGAAGCACTACCAAGCTGACGCGGGCGTCGTCATATCTGCCTCGCACAACCCATTTGAGTACAACGGCATCAAGTTTTTCAACGGCGAGGGGTTCAAGCTGGACGACGACCTGGAGGATCAGATCGAGGACATCATCATGCGCGACATCGATGTCAGCAGCCACATAACAGGCGAGCGGCTCGGAAGATCCATGTCTGCCGAAGCCACGGCCCTCGGCATATACGCCGATTTTTTGATTTCCAAGATGAGCGCCGACATAAGGGACATGAAAATCGTCATAGACTGCGCCAACGGCGCGGCGTACAAGGTTGCGGAAAAGGTGTTCAAAAGCCTCTGCAGCGAGGTATGCATCATAGGCAACGAACCAGACGGGCTAAACATCAACCTGGGCTGCGGGTCGACGCACCCGGAGATGCTCCAGCAGGCAGTCGTCAGCCAAAAGGCTGACGTCGGGCTTGCTTTTGACGGGGACGCGGACCGCCTGATTGCAGTAGACGAGCTTGGCAGGATCATCGACGGGGACAAAATGATATGCATATGCGCCAAAATGCTCAAAGACGCAGGCGAACTGACGGGGGGCATAGTCACAGCGACAGTCATGAGCAACCTTGGGTTCCACAAAGCAATTGAAGCGATGGGGTGTACGGTGGACGTAACTGCGGTGGGGGACAGGTACGTCCTTGAGAGCATGCTCAGGACGGGCTGCGCCATCGGCGGGGAACAGTCAGGCCACATCATTTTTTTGAACCATTCCACGACAGGGGACGGGATACTGTCCGCGCTTCAGCTGCTAAAAGCAATCAAGCTGTCAGGCGAAAAAGCGTCAGCACTTTCAGACAGGATAGCAATTTATCCGCAGGTCCTCAAAAACGCCCCCGTCAGAAACGAAAACAAGAAAAAATACGCAAACGACACAGATATATGCGCAGAAATCGAAAGGCTTGAAGAGCTCATGTCGGGCGAAGGCCGTGTCCTGATAAGGCCATCCGGCACGGAGCCTCTCGTAAGGGTGATGATCGAGGGAAAGGACCAGTCGATGATTTCAGAACTCGCTGGAAATTTGGCGTCGATGCTGACGGAAAAATTCGGATAAAGGAGGAGAAATGAAGCGGATTGTCATATTTGCGCTGGTGCTTGCGGTGGTTATGGTTGCCGCAGCTTGCGGAGGCAGAGGGGACGGCAGCGGCGAAGGAGCGGCAAGCGGCGAAGACCGGCTCTACAACGTATGCCTGTGCTATGCGGACAAGGAATACATAGCAACGGGAAATGAGGACCTGCAAGCCCTCAGATGCTATAAGAACCAAAACATGTTTTGCCCGCAGGGCAAGCAGTATTTCGCGCTTCTCGACGAGGCGCTGAGGGAAAACACGCTTGGGGTAGACGGCATTGAAACCATGGTTTCTGACAAAATCAAGTTCAAATCAGTCAAAGTCAAGGACGGGACGGCTTTCGTGGACATTGAGGGGAAGGGCCTGGCGGGCAGCTCCCTTGAGGAAGGGATACTGATAAGCCAGATCGTGTATTCCTTGACGGGGAGCTTTGAGGAAGTGGAACAGGTCCAGTTCCTCGTGGACGGAAAGGCAGCCGAAACCTTAATGGGTCACTACGATGCAGCTGAACCGTACGAAACGGGGATATACCCTGTGGACATGTGAGGAAAGGACAGGTGGCGACAAATGAAACAGCACGAGATAAAGGACATCTCCCTAGCCCCGTCAGGGCGCCGAAAAATCGAATGGGTGAAAAACAACATGCCCCTCTTGCGCAGGATACAGGAGGAGTTCGCTGAAAGCAAGCCTTTCAACGGCGTCAAGGTATCGCTGTCGATCCACTTGGAGGCGAAGACGGCATATCTTTGCGAAGTTCTTGCCGCAGGGGGTGCAGACATGGCTGTGACCGGGAGCAACGTCCTTTCAACCCAAGACGACGTTGCAGCTGCGCTGGTTGAATCCGGCATGAAGGTGTACGCTGTGCATGGCGCCAGCGACGAGGAGTACGTCAGGCACATCGAGATGGCGCTTTCGCACAAACCGAACATCATCATCGACGATGGGGGCGACCTCGTGGGCATGATTCACGGCAAAAGGCCCGATCTTGGTGAAGAAGCCTGGGGCGGGTGCGAGGAAACGACAACCGGGGTCATCAGGCTCAAAGCGATGGAGCGCGAAGGGATACTAAAATTCCCCATGGCGGCAGTGAACGACGCCAGGTGCAAATACCTGTTCGACAACCGCTACGGCACCGGACAGTCCGTATGGGACAGCATAATGCGGAACACGAATTTGATCGTTGCAGCCAAAACAGTTGTCGTGGTTGGCTATGGCTGGTGCGGGAAAGGGATTGCCATGCGGGCGGCCGCCCTTGGCGCACACGTTGTCGTTGCTGAAGTTGACCCGATAAAAGCCATTGAAGCGCGGATGGACGGCCACTCTGTCATGAAGATGGACCAGGCGGCCGGCCTCGGCGACATCTTCATATCCGCAACCGGTTGCAAACATACGATCACCGTAGGGCACATGCTGGACATGAAGGACGGCGCCATCCTGTGCAACGCGGGGCACTTCAACGTCGAAGTCGACATGGCCGGGATTGAAGAAGCCGCAGTTGAAAAGAAGGAAGCAAGGGCGAACATAACCGGGTACAAATTGAAAAACGGGAAGTGGGTAAACATCATCGCGGAAGGCAGGCTTGTGAACATCGCCGCAGCCGACGGGCACCCGGCAGAGATAATGGACATGAGCTTTGCGGTGCAGGCGCTGTCGGCAGTGTACGTCATGAACAACTACAAAAACATGGGAAACAAAGTCGTGGACGTGTCGGAAGAGATAGACGACATGGTTTCCAGAAGGAAGCTTGCCAGCTGGGGTATCGAAATTGACGAATTGACGGCAGAACAGAAACAATACCTGAACAGCTGGAGGGTGTAGGCATGCTGGAAGATTTGAAGTCAGCATTGGCCGAAACAGCTAAAGAAGCCGAACGGCAGGGCTTGTGCAAGTACAAATCAGGAAACTTCAGCGCCTTGCACAGGGAAAGCGGGCTGGTGGCAATGACGCCCTCTGGCGTCTCAAGGGGCGAACTTACGCGGGATCACATCTTCCTCACAGACATTGAAGGAAACGTAGTCGAGAAGGGGATAGTAGGCGCCCCTACCAGGGAGATTCACATGCATTTGCAGGCGTACAGGTGCAGGGGCGACGTCGCCGCAGTGGTCCACACCCATTCCCCCTACGCGACGGCTTTCGCGGCAAAAGGGAAAGCCATAAGGCCAGTCGTGTCCGAGGCTGCGATGTACGGTTGCGCCACGGAGGTCGTGCCATACGAAAAGCCGTGCTCTGCGGAGCTTGCGGCAAGCCTAACAGCCCCCTTGCAGAGAGCCGACGTGTGCCTTCTCAAGCACCACGGGGTGCTGGTGGTGGGCGACAGCCTAAAGCAGACACTGCTGAAAGCCATATACGTTGAGGATGTTGCTAGGATATACCTGTATACGCTTCAGATGGACGGCATAGAGCCTGATGAGATAGAACCGGATTGCGTTGATTAGGGCTTCTTTTTTGAGGGGAGCTTGAAGTATTTGCCTTCTGACACAAATTCCAGAAACGTTTCCCGCAGCGCGGCTGCGCGGAAACCGACGTATTCCGTCTCTACTTGCGTTGCCCCGGCAGACATTGTAATGATCGAGACGCTTGTAACCTCGCCCGCAAGCTGCAGGTATTTCGTATAGCGGAGCCTGTCAGCCTCGTCTTTTGTCTTGCACCTGCGCAATTCCCGCTTGAAAGAGTCCCGTTCGTTTTCAATCATGATAACTTTCTGGTACAGCGCAGGTTCGTGCCCGCGCAAATACTCTTTTTCACTGGGCGTCAGGCGCTTGCCGGCATTGAGCATGTTGTAGATGGACGACATCTTCTGTTCGTGCCGGGCTTTTGACATCTGCTCCATGAGAGAGTGGTCTTCCAGTTGCTTGCCCTGCATTGCCCATTGGCGTTTCAACTGCAGCACCTGCGTCTGCTGACGTATCGTTCCGGATTGAAACTGCATGGCACGGCCTCCTTCCTTGCGGAGATAGCTTATACAAGCAATATCGACGGAAAAGTTCAAAAAATAAGTGGAAAACATTGACCAACAGCAAAAATAGTATTATCATAAATTTAGCAATCAATTTAAAAAAAATATGAAAGAGAGGCTATAAAAATATGAAATACAACTTTCCGGTCACAAAAACCAACAATCCAAAAACGAAACCAGACCCAGACGCCCTAAAGTTCGGGGCTGTTTTCACAGACCATATGTTCATCATGGAATACACGGTTGGAAAAGGCTGGCATGACGGGAAAATAACACCCTACGGGCCGCTGGCCCTTGAGCCTGCAACGGTGGTTTTCCACTATGCGCAGGAGATGTTCGAGGGGCTCAAGGCGTACAAGACCGGCGATGGCAAGGTGCTCCTGTTCAGGCCCGACATGAACGCCAAACGGACGAATTCCACAAACGAGAGGATGTGCATACCACAGCTTGATGAAGAACTGTTTGTCGAAGCAGTCAAAACAGTCGTTGAAATCGACAAGGACTGGATACCCAGCAAGCCCGGCACGTCCCTCTACATAAGGCCGTTCATCATCGCCGACGAGCCGTTCCTAGGGGTCAGGGCGTCAAACCACTATTTGTTCATCGTAATACTCAGCCCGGTTGGCCCGTATTACGCGGGCGGGCTTACCCCCACCAAGCTCCTTGTGGAAGACGAGTACGTGAGGGCAGTGCCGGGCGGGACTGGCTTCGCGAAAGTCGGCGGGAACTACGCCTCCGCATTGAAAGCCCAAGAAAAAGCCCATTCAAAAGGGTGCGAGCAAGTGCTCTGGCTGGACGGCGTCGAGAGAAAATATGTTGAGGAGATCGGGACGTCCAACGCGTTTTTCGTGATAGACGGCGAGGTGGTAACAGCGCCTTTGGGCGGAACGATCCTTCCGGGCATTACGAGGGATTCCGTTATTGCCTTGCTTGAAAAATGGGGGCACAAGGTATCGCAGAGAAGGCTTTCGATAGAGGACGTCTTTGAAGCGGGCAAGGCGGGCAAATTGAACGAAGTTTTTGCCACCGGCACGGCAGCTGTCATTTCGCCGGTCGGCGAGCTGACCTGGAAAGAACAGAAAATAACCATCAACAACGGTGAAATCGGGAAGCTCTCGCAGAAGCTGTACGACGAGCTGTACGGGATACAGACCGGCGCAATCGAAGACACCATGGGGTGGACCTTGGAAGTAAAATAAAATGTGACAAAAAGGGACGGTTCCTGTGTCACGCTTATGGCGCAGGAACCGTCTTTTTTTTGTGTTTGATAATTTCAACAAATTGGACGAAAAGATTTGACTCGTTTTGTCAAGAATTATACAATAGGTATAACAATATAACGGTAAAAAACGAAAAGGAGGTGAAAATGTCGAACCCCATCGACAGAACAAAGGGGGCACCACAAAATATTTAGGAAGGGGATCAAGCAATGAAAAAAATAAAGACATTAAAAAGGGTACTGTCAGTTACAGTTGCTTTGGCGCTGTTGTTTGCGTTCCCGGCGGGGCTAACCGCTGCAGCCGGCGACCAAGCAGGTTTCACGGCGGCGAGCGAGTTCGCCGGCATTGTGGGAAACAGCACCGGCGATTTCGGGATAGGCATCAAGATGGTGCAGGTGACGGCGAGCGGGAATGTCCAATCGGTGTACAGGGACGCGGAAAACTACGACGTGAGCTCAAACACGGTCTACAAAGGGGACCACGCGACGCTTGCGGTCAACGGCGAAGACCCGGCTTTGTACTACACGACGGCCCGCAGCGCCTCAATGACCGACCCGAGGGTATTCACAGTAGAGCTGAGCCTACCGCAAGGCAGCTACACAGGGCTTGGTACAGGTGAAAGCGAATTCGATGTGTCAAAAGTCAGCTGGATCTACGCGGACAGGCCGCTGTCCGGCGGAGGGGCAAACGCTTGGAGCCAAATCAGCAGAGTGGGAAGCCCGGTTGCCGTAATTGACGGAGAAAACATCGTCGTAACACAAAACATCCAGTTCAGCGCATTTGTAAGCGCAAGCAATTCTACCGGCGACAACATACCCTACACGCCGTACTACCCAATGTCGAGCCCAGGGGCGAGCAACCTGGCGCTGATGGGCGACTGGGATTTGAAAGCCTACTATGGCGGCGGCGCAACCGCAGTGGGCTCAAAGATGATCAGGCTGTGCATGAACGACTCCTTTGTCAAGTACCAGGAGTTGGACGCTTTCGCCAAGGATTACATAGCCACATACGGTTTGGAAGGCGGGACCTACGGCACAAAGGGCAGGTTTTTGAAGATGGAATCCTTCGGCAAGACCTTTGAAGGCCTTGACATGTGGGCGGCGGTAATATCGGATTCCAAAGAGTCCATCGACAGCTACCTAAACGTGACGAAGCCGATGATGAACGAAGACCCGGCGGCGCTGCTCAAAGAGATACCGGCGGGAGGGCACAAGGGAGTGCTGTTCTTCAACCAGATACACGGCGGCGAAGTGGCCGGCCCGGCCATCTGCAACACGATTTTCAACCGGCTGCTCAACGAGGACACTGTAAGGTTCACAAAGAGGGAGATGGAGGTGCAGACCGAGCGCATCCTCACCACGTCGCAGACCAGCACAAGCACCGGCGGCACCAGGGCCTTGCCGGGCTCAGGCTTTACGGACCTCACCCTAAACGTCAACGATTTTCTGGACAGGTACATAGTCATACTGACGTTTTCAAGCAATCCGGAGGGGTACTCCAAATCAAACAGGACCAACCACTACGCCTTTGACATGAACCGCGACGCCGCCTACATGACGCAGGCGGAAACCCGAGCCGTCGCAAAGGCGTTTGCCAAGTGGGATCCGATATACATGGTCGAGTTCCACGGCTACTACGCCAACTACATCATCGACGGCACCACGCCGCCCTACGAGCCGAACCTAGAGGTGGACCTGATAGAGGAATACATGGGCGGCCTGTGCGACTCCATAGGGCTGTCCATCATCGGCAACTCACCGCACAAACGGTACATTCACCCGTCCCGGGACGTAGTGTTCGGCTGGGACAACGGCTCCACCATATACACACCCTCCATGTCGATGCTTTTCGGCTCGCTTGGCTCGACTATTGAGTTCCCCAACGCCACGCAGGATTCGGTGGATGCCGGGGTGCAGGGCATGTTCGGCCTTTTCAAGTTCTGCCTGCAGGAATGGCAAGGGCTTCTCAGAAACAAGGTTGAGTTCAAACGGCGAGGCGTAGAAAACGAGGACAGGAAGGACTTGGTGGATCCGCTGCTCGTCAACGTCCATCCGCAGATTGAAGCAGTCCGTAGCGAGTTGAGGTTCACTTTTGCGGAGCAGTTCCAAGTGGGCCGCCCAAGGCAGCTGGACTCTGGCGGCAATGAACTGAATTTCTTCCCGGAATACTACCTGCTTCCGGTAGACAAGGAGCACCAATCCAACATACCCGCTGTGATTGAGACGTTGAGTTGGCTTGAAGAATGCGGCGGCGTAAAACTGGAAAGGACGACGAAGGTGGTCACCTACGACGGAGTGGTCTACCCGGCGGGCACATATGTCATCAACATGCATCAAGCCGCCAGAAGCTTTGCGAATACACACCTTTACCCTGGCTACGACGCCTCGATATACCCGGATCTTTACTCGTGCTGCGTGGTCTCGTATCCGGAAATGAGAGGCTTCGAATGCGCCTCAGTGCATGAAAAAGGCTTTTTGGAAGGCAAGACCGTAGCAGTGACAACGCCTGAAAGGCCAGACACCTCCATAAAGGGGGACGGCGAATACGTCGTGTTCAAAAACAACAACCACGACGCGACGAGGCTTGTCAACAGGCTGCTGGCAGACGGCAAGGACGTGTACATGATAGACGGCTACGTCCCGGGGGCAAAGCTCGGCGACTTTATTGCAAGGCGAGCCGACGTGGCAGAAGGGATACTCCCGCGCGAAAACATCGTTCTCGGCATGCTGGCCCTGTACGTTGAAGGCTTCGACGCCGGCAGCACCGTGCCTGCAAACGCGAAAAAACTCATTAAGCCAAAAGTCGGCATTTTTGGGAACGGCTACAACGAGAACATCCAGTACGGGCTTGACCTGCTCGAATTCGACGACGTAGCCGGGATGACAGCAGCTTCGCCAAGGACCGACGCAACAGTGTTCCTGTCCTACTACGGCAGCGCGTCCGGAAACATGGCGACTGCAATAAACAACGGGATGCCGTACATCCACTGCGGGCCGATTGCTGCGATGAACACGATACTCGGAAACAACGCGATAACCTCCCAGCGCCTCTCCGGCGGCGAGGACGGCGGCGAAGCGCTCCTCAAGGGCTCGTATTCCGGATCCAGCCTGCTGACTTCAAACTTTGAAAACGTCAAATCGGTTTATACAGAATACGGCCTGTTCATGACCGGCCTCCCCAGCTATATGAAGCCGCTGGCAGTGGCAAGCACAGGTGACGACTTCTTCATCGCGGGGCACTGGTACTCAACCAGCGCAACGACGGCGGCAAGCAGGCTGAAAGGTTCCTGTCTGGTGGCTTCAGGCATAGTCAACAAAGGCAATGTAGACGTTCCTGTTACTTACCTTGCGGACTACGTCTACGCAAAAGCCGGGCATCAGATAGCGTTCAGGATAGTTTCAAACGCAATATTTGCCAATTCGGCAGGCATTATGGACCTGCCCAGGCCGACAGTGACGCATACTGAGGCGAAGAGGGCAGACGGCCAGCTTGATGTTGAGCTGAACTACCAAGCGGAAGACACAGCAGCGACAACCAAATCTGTCACAGTCAAAAAATACAAGATTACCGGCAGCGATTACGAGCCGGCTTATGACGGCACGGCAGACTGGACCGATTATGCCGGGGCCTTTGCGGTTAATGGAGAGACCACGCTACCGAACTACGTACACTGGTATGTGGAAAACTCGGCTGACGTGAGCAACCAAGGGTTCTTCAAACTTCAGCAGGAAGAAGTCAAGTATGTAGGGGCAACCCTCAGCGTGGACGCCGAGAGCGACATCGACAAAGACGTAGAATACACGTTGTCCATCTGCAAGGCCGAAAACCTGCTGTCAGTGGAACTGGAATTCGAGGTAGACGGGAACATGCTGGCCGGAAAAGGCGTAGAAGCGCTTGCTGGGTTTGAGTCTGTGGACGGCATAGCTTGGAGCTACGCGGGCGACGGCGTTTGGAAAGGCACGGTCACCCTCGGATACCCGTCCGGCGGCTCTACCGGCTTCACCAGTGAAGAGCCTGTGGACATAGCAAAATTCATATTCGCTCCAAGGGCAGCAGGAGACGTGGCCATGAAACTGACAGGCTTCAGAGCTGTAGTGCTTGATGACGAGTACACCGCCTACGTCGAATCTGTAATCATAGCGGGGGAGGCAGTGACCAACGTCGACCAGCGCGTCTTCTCTAAGTACGACCTCAACAGGGACAACAAAGTCGACGCCCTTGACCTGGGCATCATGCTGCTGTACTGCGGTTTCAACACACAGTCCGCTGGCTGGAGCACTTTGGTGAAAGTCAACGACTCTAAGGGCAAAGGCGTCACCGCTAGCATGTGCGACGTAAACAGCGACGGCATCATCGACATGCTCGACCTGCTTGACCTGTTCATCCACTACACAAAATAGCGTTATTTGTGCTCGTTATAGCCCGCTTTAGGAATAGCCGCCGCTTAGACACGGCGGCTATTCCATTCGGGCTTCACGTCAAAGTAAGAAAACCCTGTCATTTCTTCAAATCCGCTTAAAAACATTGCTTCGTTTATTCTTTCCGCAACCATGTCCCCGTTTTGCTTGGTGTATTTTGTGTAATACATCCCTGTTTCCGTCATATCGGGGTGATCTTCACTCCAACCGTCACCTAATTCTGCAGTGTCATTGATGTTGAATATCTCTAGCGCGTAAGCAAGGGTTATGTTCATATCATTGTCAAATGTATAGTATGAATAGCAATCTTCATTAATTACGCCATACAAATAATAGTGATATACTATGTTCCCATTCTTGCACAAGAAATAAAATCTCCCCGTTTCAACGTTGTCATGAATAACAAGTTTTGTTTTTTGACCTTGAAAGGCAAATATGGCCTTTATGCATTTCATTTCCTCATTGTACCAGTGCTTCTCCTGCACGATCAATTCGTTTTTCCCGTCACCATTCAAGTCGCATTCAACCCATTCCAGTTCATTTAGCTGGGCTGTTATCTCAAAATTCAACTGTTTCAAGGATGCTTCATCTTCATCTGTCATGCTGGAAAGGTCGCCGTTTTTTATCTGGCTAATTAAGTCTTCAACGCCGTAAATTTCTGGCGCCCTGCCTTCCGCTATTCCCGTTGCTGCGAGCTCCCCATTGCTGGTTATGTCGTCTGCCGACAGCAGCAGTACGGCTAGAGCTGTGGCTCCTACAATGCACCCAAGTATTATATAGTTTCTTTTCATTACCGAAGAACCTCGTTTCTATAAATAGCGATGGAACCAGTTGAACTAAACTGATTCAAGCCTGATGATTTGTTGTTGCCATTTGAAGTTTGCATCGTATACCATTCCACAATATTTCCAGCTCTCTTTGCCCTGAGTCCGCTTCAATAAACTTGCCACCCTAACTCTATTCCACGTTGGAGTATGCTTTAAAAACAGTCATCTTCGCTTTGTTGGATCTTGCATAGTCGACAGCTTTCCTTCCTTCGCAGTCGACAATTGACACATCCACCCCCGCTTTCAGCAAGGCTTCTACAACGCCAGCACTAGTGCCAACCTCGGATGCATGAATCAACGCAGTCTTCCCGGCTCTGTCCTGTGCATTTGTTTCAACGCTGTGATTGATCAAGTAGTTAACAATGTTCCTGCTGCCGCCTCCTGGCAGGCTGGCTGCCCAAATCAAGGTCGTTTCACCGGCATTGGTAGTTGAACGGATGTCTCCACCATATTCAACAAGGGTGTCTAGCGAGTACAAAGAAGCGTATTGGGCCGCTACATGCATCGGCGTGGCACCCAAAAAATCATTTTCCAGGTTTGGGTCGGCACCGTTCTCAAGAAGAAATCGGATAATATCGGAATGATTTTCACGTATTGCGGCTATCAACGGAGATCCGCTGGGGATGCACTTATTGACATCAGCACCCTGTTCGACTAGGTATTCGGAAATTCCCAAATCGCCTTTTTCACATGAGGCTACGAGCAACCCCCCTATGTCCAGTCTGGGGCAACAGCCAAGAATAAACGTTAGAGCCTCTTTTTGCCCTCCGTTGATTGCGGAAGGCGCTGCCTGTTCAAGGCATATTAAGGGGCACCCGTGCGAAATCAACGTCTTCATAACGTCGACAGCGCCATTCCACGCAGCGTTCCGCATCCAAGTTTCGCTGTATTCGGCCATTCGCCCCTGCACACCGCTTTCCAGAAGATACTCTGCTGCTCCTGCATGGTTGCCCTCAATCGCCTCTTCTAAAATGCCGAGTCCGTATTTTTCGACGACTACTGGTTGCTCGTCCAGGACAAACCGCAATACTTCAAGGTTTCCGTATCGTGCCGCTGTTGCCGCCAGCTCGCTCAAAGTTCTTTCCGGCCAATCAGATATTTTGGGGGGATAGGCAATTTGTACAAGTTCCACGTCGCCGAAAGCAGCAGCGGCGCCCCTGCCGTTGTTGGGAAAGCGCCACCCAGCTTCACGCAGTTCAGTGTCGTCGCCCTCGAAAGCGGCTATTATACACGGGTCAGGATGGAACCCGGCGTCCTGCGCCCTCAGAATTTTTACGATCTCTTTCGCGTAAAGGAACTTTTCGTTCTTCATGGCGGACGCCAACGCGCTTTCGCTAACTGTCGCGCCGCGCTCAATGAAAAGCTTGAACATGCCTGAGTCAACCCTTTCAGGCCACCTTCTCAAAAAGAGGTAATCCATCGCTGTCAGGCCGTCCTCGTCTTTGGCGTTGACATCAGCTCCGTAATCCAGCAAAAGCTCTGCGCTTGCTGCACCGTTCCACAGCTCTGTGCAGTACATCAGGGGAGTCATTTTGTCAAATGCAGCAAGGTTTGGGTCGGCCCCTTTCTCAAGCAAGTATTTCAACGCTTCCAAATCGTAGCATGCCGCTGTCCGCAAAGGCACGAATTTTTGCTTCGGGCCAGGGTCTAAGGGTGCGCCGTCCTCAATTGCCTCTTTGACTTGTTCAATTGTGTGGTCACGGATCGCATGTTCAAAGTTTTTCGCTGAACTGTCCATGACTGTTTCGTCAAGGTCGGCATGCAACAGCATCGCCCGTAAAGAAAACGCTGGGGCAAGAGGCATGAGAAACGGCGCTAAAACCCACAAAACAGTTTCGTACAGCAATGCGACGAACAACAGTCCCGTCATAATCATTGCGGTTATTTTCAATGTTTTTTTCATCTCTTTATGTCTTGTCATGTTGCCATCCTGTATCATCGGCATTTTGTTTAGCTCTGCAACAAAATCTTTACGCATTTCTTTCATCAATTTCATCCATGTAACTATACGATTTTTGCCAACCATCTTCCAATGACTAGGCAGTCTGCACTGTCGTAGCCGAAGGCCGTTATATTATGGATTGGGTCTTCGAATTAATGAATGGGTGCTGCATATGCAAATTGTAGCCTGCACACTAAATGATTGACGTCATCATTGTTTATTCAGCGTTTCGGAACTCAATCAATAAATATTTAACTCCTTCCCCGTCTAGCACAATTTGGGTGCTTTTCTCACCAAAATAGTAAAAATATGATTTGAAACCATTGTACAGCTTAATCTCGTCAGGTTCACCATACACCTCAACTAGATGCTGTTCGCTGTCCCCAGCTTTTATTCCACGAGGTGTTTCAAAATACAATTCTATAAACGATATAAAAGAATCGTCTCCAGAGACCTTTTTATGGTATACTACTCGCAATTCTGTGTTTTCGTAATTAGGGTAGCATAGGTTAAATACCTGCGTATCCCCAATAGTAGAAACATATCCGCTGTTGTTGTAATAATAATCCTCCTTGTCGCCATAGCCAAGGTTGTCAATTAGTTCGCCGACAGTTGTGTCCTCGTTGATAGTAAAGCCATTGTAATTTATTGTGAAATCCTCAATTGCCAATTTCGGTTTAGTTGGCCCTTGGCGTTTGAATGGTTCATTCTGTGCAATCGGCTTTGTGTCATCGGATTCATCAGCCAATAAAACTTCTGTGTTACTGGGTTCGCTGGACAACTCAGGTTTCACAACAATGTTTGCTCCTTCAGTGTGCGCAAATATAAAGGTTATCGTAAGCAAAACGGACAAACTGACAATTGTTATAGATATTTTAATTCGTTTACTGAGTTTCATGGGTGCACACCCTCCTTTTTCTGAAAACGGTTTTTCTTCAGCTGAGGTGTGGCCTGAGCATGATACCATACTTTAGGGATGTTTTTATTTTGAATCATCAGAAAATACACGCAAACTATGATACTTGCTCGTCAAGATCACAAACAAATCCGCTAGCTTCACGTATTTTGATCCAGCTTCCCCCTGTTATCCTCAGCTAATCAACAGAATACCTTACTCGGATTTTCAGTCCATGTTCTTCTCTTATATCGTTTTCTGTGATAACTTCTCCGTCCCTCCATTTACACCTATTGCATCGTTTTCAAAGGGTATATAGGTGACTATTGTGTCAATTCCTTTGCCCGGTGAATATTTGTCACTATAAAAATCATGTACCAAATTAGCGTTGTTAGGGTGAACCGCATATGACACTGTACTAGCTGAACCAATTAAATCACTCCAACCATATGCTGCACAGATATAGTCACTTTCGATGACTCTTTTCACTAATTTGTAGCTTTTTTCATATTTTTTCGGTAATACATTTATTTCTGTCAATACTAAATCATTTTTTAAGTCCAAGTATGCGAAACAACCAGTCAAGTAAATAAAATCCATAACAACTCTGTCTGCCTTGTTATGAACTCTTATAATGCGACCTGTTGGGTTAACGTACTTCAAAGGGTTGTCCAAGCAATACGTGTACTGCGCCATCGTCTGCGGGTCCGCGACCGTCCCTGCTTTCCGTTTCCATGATAACATTTTTGAGCGGTTTTGTGAAGTCCAAAGCGTAGTCCTTGAAGACGTAGTGGGACTGCTCGCCGTCTTTGTTCGTTCCCTTGACCATGCGGTTCGCCGCGTCGTAGGCGTACTCCTGCGTGACGTAGCTTTGATTTTTGTTTTTTTCGAAAACGGTCCTGACCAGGTTGCCGAGGCTGTCGTAGGAGAACTCTTGTTTCTTCACTTTCTGAGCTTCATGCCCGGTTGTCTTCACAAGCCTGTCCAGCCCGTCGTACGCAAACGACGTAACGTTGCCTGCGTGGTCGGTTGCCTTGGTGATTTGCCCCAGCTTGTCCAGGGTGAACTCCGTAGTGCCGTTCCAGTCAACCATCTCAGCCAGCTCGCCGGCCTTGTTGTACGCGAACCTTGCCTCCTTGCCGTCAATGTGTGCGGTCCTGCAGAAACGCAATTGAAAAGCCCTCCCTCGACCAACCTTACTGGCAATAAACTCGACTTTCGACCGCCTAAACTGTCGGGAATCTGTTTTCCAAATGCTCCACCATTCCACCCCAAAATGGTTTGGAACCTGCGCCTGAACAACCCTGGATAACTGCAAATCCTGCTTTGCCCATAGTGA
>WRJV01000340.1 GCA_009778415.1 Clostridiales bacterium
GGGACGGTTCCTGTGTCACGCTCCTGTGTCACGCTGCCTGTGTCACGCGTAGCACGGGAACCGTCAAGTTCAATCGAAACTAAGGAGGATAACAATATCATGCAACACAAAAAACACAAAACAATTCTAAGCTGGCTATTGGTGCTAGGCTTAGTGTTCGCGTCCGGCATATTTACGTTTGCTGCAGACTTGACGGCCGACGAAGACCTGTCAGTAACCGCAACCGCAGCGGCAGACGACGCAGTCAAATACGCCCCGGTCAGAACGATCAAGACGCCGGTGGCGGGGCACTACCCGGTCAGTTTTTACAGGAACAGCCAAAGGGATCACACAACCCTTTTGGTAACAAATGCAGGTGTGACGCAGACTTTATCATGGATTCCGGCAATTGACGACAAGGGATTTTTGACTAATACCGCGTACACCGCGATATTGGAACTTGAACCGGTATCAAATCAATGGGTCGCGGCGGGATGGCCGGGCACTTCGACCACAGCCAATTTCAACACGCAAGGGCTTACATGGGAAAATGTAGCCAATCTGCCGACTGTAGGCGTCAAATCAATCACTTCAGAGTATTATTCAGGACTTGCCTCCGGAAACTATGGCATCAGGCCTGCTGAACTCTCAAAGGCGGATCCTGCAGGCCCTAATTTGAGGATATTCATCAATTTCGAACCGACCGCAGCGGAAAAATCACCTGCTGAAATTGTTTTCTTTGATGATTTCAGCGGCTCGCTAAAGACAGGCGCAACAGCGGTCAACGGCCTGCCTTCATTATTCGTCAGAGGCCCTGAGCAGCACCGCCAAAGCATGTCCTACTGGAACGCTTCATTGTCAGGCGTCAAGCCGGACCCCAAAGACCCAAGCAACCACGTCCTTGAGCTGGGCTGGAGGTTGTCGGGTTATGACAGGACGAATCAGATGAACTGGAACAGCGGTTCGCTTACAACAAATGTAAGGCCCACCACGCCGCCTGCCGCATTCGGAGTACGCCGAAACGTCGCGGGCAACGATACGCTTGAGATCCTGCTTGACGTGGCGATTTACGACGTCATCTGGATGGGTAAAGACTATATTGCAACCGCATTCGCCACGACGCCGGCTCTCTGGGAAGCGCTGACGCTTGAACAGAAGCTAGACGCGTGGAATTCACTAAATGATTTGCTGAAGAACGAGATTTGGGACGCCTATTGGCCAGTAGAGTGGACGCACTCACGCGACTACACAAAATGGAATCACATAGACTCCGGCTGCCTGGACCTTCGCGGGAATTCAGGTGCCGGCGTTGCGCCGTTCATCAGTTCATACGGCTATTATGAAGCCAGCATCAAGATGACGCCGGTCAACGGGATATGGACAGCGATGTGGATGCCTTACGACAATATGACCCCCACGATGACAAGCGATGCATCCATTCAGGTTCCGGACATGTACCGCATTAACACCTCCAACCCCTTAATAGCTAATATGACGCAGGCCAATCAGCGTACGTACCTTGCGAATCAGGCAAGCTGGAGCCGTTGCGAGATCGACATCATTGAGAATTGCGAGCCTGTACTGGAAGGCGGATACAGCTCGTCCTTCCATTTTGGCGACTACGGCAGTTATCACCAGGAACAGTGGATGCCCTTTGACTCCTCACCGGAGCAGATCGCGCTTTCTGAAAAGATCAACCTTTATGACGGAAACTTCCACAGAATCGGTTTTGAATGGTCGCCCACCGACGCGAAATTCTACATCGATGATTACCTGACCGCTCAGTCTTCGGACATTTCGACGCACTGGCCTGAATTTGTGCAGTCTAAAGATCAGGTTCTCATGCTGCCGTACTTCGATGGTCAGCTGGGCATCCCCCAGAACCCGCAATATGTACGTCTGTCGGTCGAGGCCGCTAACTGGTCCGGCCACGGCATCGAATACAAGTATTATCCGTATGACTGCGGAGTGGGCATCCAGGCCGACAGGAGCCTTGGGCGCTTGACAGAGGGTACTGCTGAAAACGGCGGAGCTGCGACAATCGATTACATCAAGATATACAACGGCCCGAAGCCTCCGGTTTCAGTGCTCGCCCGCCTCAGCACCGACACGGTGAGCTACATAGGCGACGACACAGAATACATCCTGTCCCTTGCATACACCAAAGACGTGCTGGCTGTCGAGCTTGAATTCGTCATTGACGGAGCCATGCTGTCCGGCAAAGGCCTTGAAGGCCTCAACGGCTTTGATGCCATGAACGGCATCCTGTGGACCTATGCCGGCGACGGAAAATGGAAAGGCACAGTGACATTGGCGCTGCCTTCCGGCACTACGACCGGCCTTACGTCGGTAGCCCCTGTGGACATTGCAAAATTCATCTACACGCCAAAGGGGTACGGCAACGCTGCGATGACGCTTACCAGCTATCGGGTTGTCGGGCTCGACGGGACTACAATATACCTTGACCCCGCCATCAAAAACGGCACGGCTACCACTATAATCGCCAAATCGAAGTACGACCTCAACAGGGACGGCACAGTAGACGCCTTGGACCTTGGCATCATGCTGCTGTACTGCGGCTTCATCAGCGATTCAGCTGAATGGGCGACCCAGGTGAAAGTTAACGACATATGGGGCAACGGCGTGACGGCAAGCATGTGCGACGTGAACGGCGACGGCATCATCGACATGCTCGACCTGCTCGACTTGTTCATCCACTACACAAAATAACCATCATGTGACAATAGGGGACGGTTCCTGTGTCACACGCCTGTGTCACACGAAACAAGGGGACCGTCCCCTTTTTGTCTTTTTTTTGAAAAAAACCTTGACAATGCAAAAAAAGGGGCTATAATAAATATTATGTAGTATAATAATTATATAATATAAATGTTACTTTATGTAACAAACTTGGGCTACCGCCCACAACTCAGAGGACCGTTCATGCAGAACCATGAATTGATCACGAACATATTTACGCTTTTTCCAACTATGATGAAAAAGCTCATGGGGCAGGCCAGTTTCCCGGAAATGCCAAAGCAGCAGTTCATGCTGCTTCATTCCATCTGCTACCACGACAACATGCCCATGAATTTCTACAGCGAGCGGCTTCACGTATCGAAGCCGAATTTGACGGTGTTGGCAGACAAGCTGATAGACGCCGGGTACGCCCAGCGCGGCACGATGCCGGAAGACCGGCGGCAGATAGCTTTGAGGGTGACGCCGTCCGGGCGCGAATACATGGATAAAGTTTGGGACGGCATGACCGAGAGCATTTCAAAAAAATTTGAAAAGATCGACACCGGAACGCTTGAAAGGCTGAACGCGCTTGTCATCGAGATGAGCGAGATTATTAATAAATTTGACAATTTGCCGGAGGATTAAAGGATGGACAAAGAAAAAAACAATGGAGCAGAAAAGAAAAAGAAACGCAGGAAACTGATCGCTTCCGCTCTTGCAGTGCTGATCTTGGCAGGGGCTGGCGTAGGCGCCTACTTGTTCTACAACGCAACCTACTATTTCAAGACACAGAACGCTTCTGCCAAAGCGGACATGATCGTCATCACCCCGCAGATAACCGGAAAGCTTCTCGCTTGGAACGTAAAAGAAGGGGATGCGGTTGCAAAAGACCAGGTCTTGGGGCAGCAGGACACTTCAAGCCTCGTCAACTCAAGCTCGATCAACTTGTCTGACATGGGCAGCACGGCTGGCAGCCTCGTTGAGAAATCGATGATAAAATCGCCGATTGACGGCCAGATAATCAAATCCTACGTAGTTGAAGGCGAAACAATCGCTCCCGGCATGGAAGTCGCAGTAGTTGCCGACATGAGCGACGTCTACATATTGGCAAACATAGAGGAAACCAGCATTTTCAAGATAAAGCAGGGCCAGACGGTCGACATTTCCATAGACGCCTATCCAGGCAAGAGCTTTACGGGCTACGTGAAGGCGATAGGCTACGCCGCGCAGTCGGCGTTTTCCAGCTTGCCGTCGCTCAACACGAGCGGCACGTATTCCAAAACGACTCAGCTTATACCGGTAAAGATAAATTTGATAAACGAAGAGGACCTGCCGATCCTCCTCGGTATGAACGCAACAGTGAGAATCCACATAAAAGGCAACCCGGCAGGGCAGTAGGAAAGGGAGGTAGAGTAAATGATTAACAAGATGATTTCAGCCGCGTTGGTTCTGGCTCTGGCAACACCTCTCCTTATTGCCGGGGGCTGCGCGTCCGGTTCTTCCGACATAGCGGTCAAAGTCGCGGAAGCTGAAGCGAAAGCAGTTGAAACCTCAGTCGAGATTTCAGGCGTCCTGATCCCGGTAGAATCGGTGAACGTTTCGTCGAAGATCAGCGGAAAAGTCAGCAGCGCGGATTTTGAAGTCGGCGAGTCGGTGGAAAAAGGCCAGCTGCTGGTGCAGCTCGACACAACAGAGGCAAACGCCCAGCTCGCTTCGGCGCAGGCCGCATACAACAATGTTTTGGATCAGGCGAAGCAGGCCAAAATCCCGATGGACAGCGCGGCCGCCGACCTTGCCCGCACACAGGCGCTGTTTGACGAAGGCGCGGTTTCCCGGCAGGCGCTCGACCAGTCGCAAGCCAGCTACGACAGCGCAAAAGCCAAGTACGACGCGGCCGGCACTTCCAGCTTGGCTCAGGCAAGGGCTGCCGTTGACAGCGCTGCGGCTCAGATGGCGAACGCCAAGATAACGAGCCCGACCGACGGTGTCGTCGTGACGAAAAACATACACGCAGGCGAAATGGTGTCGCCCGGCGCCACGCTTGTGGCGGTCTCCGACATCTCATTTTTGAAACTTAAAGGGACTGTGTCGCAAGAGCTATTCCCCTTCCTTCAAAAAGGCCAAAAGGTAGAGCTTGTGCTGGACGCCTTTCAGGGAACCGTATTCGCAGGGGAGATAAGCCTGCTCGGGCCGGTCTCCGTAGGCACTGGCTCGTATTTCCCTATTGAGCTCACGATAGAAAACACCGGAGAAATAACTGCCGGCTTGTCCGCGCATTCAGCGATACAGGTAAGGGGCAGGCCGGGGGTCGTGGCGCCAGCGGCTGCGGTTGTAAAAGACGGTGCCGAAACCTTCGTATTCGTCGTTGACGGAAGCACCGTGCGCAAGCGGGTTGTTGCAACAGGGCTGGGCAATTCGGAAGAAATCGAAATAACAGAAGGCCTTATGGCCGGCGAGGCAGTGGCGGTTACGAACGTCAACGTCCTTGCAGACGGCATGGCCGTAAAAACAGTCGAGTGACCGGGGTCTTCCGATGCTGAAACTGATTAAGTATTTAAGGCCGTTTACGGTCCCCTTGCTGTTTAACATAGCGTTCATGTTCGGGATGGCCATCGCTGAGCTTTCGCTTCCGACGCTGCTGGCCGACATGATCAACAATGGCATGATGCTGGGCGACACCGGGTACGTGCTGCGCAAAGGCGGGCACATGCTTGCCGTTGCGCTCATGAGCTCAAGCTGCTCGATAATCGGGAGCTTTCTTTCCGCGAGGGTAGCATTGGGCTTCGGCAGGGACTTGCGGAGGTATGTTTTTACACGTGTATCGTCATATTCCCTTGACGAATTCGACAAAATAGGTACGGCTTCCCTGATTACCCGGACGACAAACGACATTACCCAGATCCAGATGACCTTCGTGATGATGTTCAGGTTCGTCATCTACTCGCCCATCATGTGCGTGGGGGGCATCATCATGGCGCGGTCAGTGGACACTGGGCTTTCAAAAATACTGCTGGTCATAATCCCGATAATGCTGCTGTTCATCGCCTTCATGGCAAAATTCATAATACCGCTCTTTACAGTAATGCAAAAAAACGTCGACAAGCTGAACCTGGTCCTCCGTGAGAACCTTATGGGGATAAGGGTGATCCGCGCATTCAACCGCCAGCAATACGAAAAGGAGCGTTTTGACACCGCGAACAAGAACCTGACAGACGTTGCAATACGGGTCAACAAGATAATGGCATGCATGCAGCCCATCATCATGGTGTTCATGAACGCGACTACGCTGCTCATCATCTGGTTTGGAGGCCTGCGCATAGCCCAAAACAACATCCAGATCGGCGACATGATGGCTTTTTTGCAGTACGCAATGCAGATCATGTTCAGCATCATCATGGTTACCGTCATGTTTGTGATGATCCCGAGGGCAGAGGCTTCAGCCGTAAGGGTAAACGAAGTCCTTGACCTTGAAGAGTCGATACGCGACACGGGTACGACCATAGCCAGCGAGACCGCCGGCAGTGTCGAATTCAGGGACGTCACCTACCGGTACAGCGGAGCGGAACAACCCGCGCTGAAAAGCATCAGCTTTACCGCGAAGCCCGGCGAAATCACTGCTATCATCGGCGGCACAGGCGCCGGCAAGTCAACCCTCATAAACCTGATCCCCAGGTTCTACGACACCGAGTCAGGGCAAGTGCTCGTGGACGGCGTAGACGTAAGGGAGCAGCCGGTCGAGAGCGTCAGGGAAAAGCTGGGGTTTGTGGCGCAGACTGCAGTGCTTTTTTCCGGCACTGTGGAGGACAACATCAGGTACGGCAAAGACGACGCGACGCCGGATGAAATCAGGCACGCTGCGGAAATATCCCAAGCGGACTCGTTCATATCGGAGATGGAAAACGGCTACGACTCCGAGGTTTCCCAAGGGGGGACAAACCTGTCCGGTGGCCAAAAACAGCGAATTTCAATAGCAAGGGCTCTTATCAGGAAACCTGAAATATATATCTTTGACGACAGCTTTTCTGCACTCGACTTCAAGACCGACGCCAAGCTGCGCGCTGCGCTGATGGAGGAAATCGGGGCTGCAACTCAGATCATCGTTGCCCAGAGGATCGGAACGATAATGGGGGCGGACAAGATAATCGTGCTCAACGAAGGCGAAATCGTCGGCATCGGCACTCACAAGGAACTGCTTGCCGCCTGCGAAGTCTATAGCGAGATAGCCAGGTCGCAGCTGTCGGAGGAGGAACTTGCAAGTGGATGAGAAAAACAAACAGCTCAAGGAGCAGCAAAGGCGCATGCAAGCCGGCAGAAGGCGGGGCGGCGGCCCGGCCGGCGCACTGGCCAGGCCGGCGGAAAAGGTCAAGGATTTTAAAGGGACTGTTAAACGGCTGGTCAGGTACTTGGCTCCGCAAAGGGCGAAGTTCGTCACGGTGGCGGGCCTTGCCGTGGCCAGCACCACCTTTTCCATAATCGGCCCCAAGGTCATGGGGTTTGCGACGACGAAGATCGGCGACGGCCTGCTTGCCAAAGTTTCATGGTATTTGGCGATCCAGCAAGCCGCGTCCCACAACTATCCGGCAAGCTACATAGCCAAGCTGCAGAACCAGCCGATACCGTCTTTTGATTTTGGCTACATAGGCAGGATACTGATCTTGCTTGCGGTGCTGTACGCGCTGAGCGCATTGTTCAGTTATTTGATGGCTTACCTGATGGCCACGGTCTCGCAGACGACAGTCTACACCATGCGAAACGACGTGAAAGAAAAGCTGAACCACCTGCCCCTGAAATTCTACGACACGCACATGTACGGCGACATCCTGTCCAGGGTGACGAACGACATGGACACCATCGCCCATACGCTCCAGCAAAGCCTGACGCAGCTGATTACCTCGGCGGTGACGCTGCTGGGCATATTCATCATGATGATGTCGATAAGCCCGCTGATGACGCTGATCGCGCTGGTGGCGCTCCCGCTTTCCGGGCTGATCACGATGCTTATAGCGAAACAGTCCCAGAAGTTCTTTGCGGGGCAGCAAAAGTACATAGGGCTTGTCAGCGGCCATGTGGAAGAAATGTACACAGGCCACAAGATAGTCAAGCTGTTCGGCAAGGAAAAAGACTCGATCGAAGAGTTCAACATGATAAACGACAAGCTGTACGAAGCCGGCTGGAAAGCGCAGTTCATGTCCGGGCTGATCATGCCGGCGCTGAATTTCGTCAACAACATGGGGTATGTGGCAGTGTGCGTGTTCGGAGGGTTCATGGTTGCCAAAAGGCTCATCTCGATTGGGGACATTCAGGCTTTCATCCAGTACATGCGCACGTTCACCCAGCCGATAGTCCAAACTGCGAACATAGTGAACATAATACAGTCGACTGTGGCTGCGGCAGAGCGCGTGTTTGAAATACTGGATGAGGCAGAAGAGGCGCCGGACTCCGAAAACGCGGTGCTGCTTGAAAAAACCGACGGCGAGGTCGGTTTTGAGCACGTGCATTTCGGGTACTCCGACGACAAAATACTGATGGAAGACATAAACATCGACGTCAAGCCGGGCCAGACGATTGCAGTAGTGGGGCCGACAGGGGCAGGGAAAACCACGCTGGTCAACCTGCTGATGCGCTTCTATGAGCTTCAAGGGGGCAGGATAACCATAGACGGCGTAAAGACCACCGACATGAAACGCGAGAACGTCCGCGGCATGTTCGGCATGGTGCTCCAGGATGCATGGCTCTTCAAGGGCAGCATCAGGGACAACATAGCGTACAGCAGGCTCGACGCGACCGACGAAGAGATATACAGCGCGGCAAAGGCGGCAAAAGCAGACAGGTTCATCAGGACGCTGCCCGCTGGGTACGGCACGGTGCTGAACGAAGAGGCTTCAAACATTTCGCAGGGCCAGAAGCAGCTGCTGACGATAGCCAGGGCGATACTCGCAGACCCTGCAGTGCTTATACTGGACGAAGCTACGAGCAACGTGGACACCAGGACGGAGCAGCTCATTCAGAAAGCGATGAGCAATATGATGAAAGGCAGGACAAGCTTCGTCATAGCGCACAGGCTTTCCACGATAAAAAATGCCGACATGATACTGGTCATGAACCACGGCACCATCATTGAAAAGGGTACGCACGAAGAGCTCCTCGCCCAAGGAGGGTTTTACTCAGACCTTTACAACAGCCAGTTTTCAGCAAGGCAGTAAACCAACCAAAGAAACAGCGAAGAACAGCGAACAGCCTGCCAACGCGGCAGGCTGTTCGTGTTCCGTGCAAAAGCGGAAGCGCTTTTATTTTGTGTAGTGGATGAACAGATCCAGCAAGTCCAGCATGTCGATGAGGCCGTCATCGTTCACGTCGCACATGCTTGCGGTGACTCCGTTGCCCCATATGTCGTTCACTTTGACCAAGGTGCCCCAATCATCAGAATTGGCTCCAAAGCCGCAGTACAGCAGCATGATGCCCAGGTCGAGGGCGTCCACTGTGCCGTCCCTGTTCAGGTCGTACTTCGACCTTGCTATCACTGTGGTGGCCGTGCCGTTTTCGATAACAGGTATAAGGTACCTGGTCGTGTCACCGTATAGCCCTACGACCTTTGCTGCCGTTATCGTCATGGCCGCGTTGCCAAAGGTTTTCGGCGTATAGACGAACGCGGCGATGTCAACAGGCGCCTCTGAAGTCAGCCCGGTGGTGGTTCCCGACGGAAGCGCCAGCGTCACCGTGCCCTTCCAGAGGCCGTCGCCGGCGTAGGTCCACAGTATGCTGTTCATAGGCTCGAAACCGTTGAGGCCTTCAAGGTCTTTGCCCGCCAGCATGCTGCCGTCGATGGTGAATTCCAGCTCTACTGCCAGCACGTCTGTTGCGTTTGAAACAGAAACGGTGTAGCAGGTGTCCCCACTGATGTAGTTCACTGGGTCAGCGTCCAGGTTCAGGAAGACCAGGTTGTCGGGCGCGTAAGCCGCTACTGCGCTGAACGAAGGAACGAAATTGCCGACTGCGCCGGCAGCGACGAACGCCCTCAGCTCGGTAATCAGCTGAACGGCGTACTCATAAGTGTCCGCCTGCAGCTTCACTGACAGTTCGGTGGCTGCCTGCTCGGCAGCTGCCCTGCCTTCTTCTCTCAGTATTTTCGCTAGGTACGCGTCGACTTTGGGCTGCTGCTCGATGATTGATTTCTGGTAGACTGCCCAGAAATCCCTCACTCCGTAGCCGTACTTGATCTTGTTGGCTGTGGTCACGGTCGTGTTCGACGCGGTCACGGTGCCTCTGGTCGAGAGGTTGTGGAGCGCCCTGAAGATGTGCCAGTAGTTGTTGTTGTATATGTCTGCTTGGTCGAAGCTCTGATGGTCGCGGAAATAGTACTTGTCGTAAAGGTCGGTCACCAGATTGCCCAGGATTGGCATGTACACGCTGAACTCGGCGGGCCCCATGGCTATCCATTCGATGGACGCCAGTTCGGGGGGCAGCCAGGGGCGAACTTCCACGATGTGGGCTTCCTGGGTGTTTTCGTTACCTATTGACTGGCCGTTGGAAGTCCCGGCCGCTGCCCATGCGGTGCCTTGACCGGTGTCTGCAAGCATCCTCATTGCTTCGTACAAACTGTACTTGTAGTTTTCGCGCGGCTTCACGAAGTAGTCCAGAGGGTAAGACGCCACTGGGAACAGCGCGTTTACCTGCGCCTGCGTAGTCAGGCCATAGAGGTAGCCGTACCCGTTCCGCAGACGGGCGTTGGTCGTGTGGTTCGGCGAGTTCGTGACGTACGACTCGGAGACTTTGATCCTAGTGGGGTTTGCCGGGTCGGGGTCTTGCGGGTCTCCCACAAACGTGCCTGCCAGCCTGGCCACGGATATCAAGCCAGGCGATGCGATGACGTTCTCGGTGTCAGTAACATCGAGGTAACCGTTGTAACCGCCGTAACCGTTGAAGCCGACGTTGGCTGTCATGTTGGGCGAGAGCCCGACCATGTCAGGCGGGCATTTTACGCCCACGTACTGGTGGCCCGACAGGGTCTGGAAGTACCAGACTTCGTTGGGATCGCTGATCATGGTGCCTTCCATGCCGTTTATGCCTTTCACGTCGCACACCCCGGCAAGGATTTCGACGCCTTCCCTCGCGGTTTCAGCTTTCATCAGCACCAGCGTTGGGGTGTCGTATTCGTCAAGGCCGCCCCTTACTGTCGCGTCCCGGCCTCCGGAGTTGCTGGTGATCTGCGACCTGGGGCTGTTGAGCGTAACCGTGCCTGTGACGGCGACTCCCTTTTCGTTCATGCCTATCTCGCCGTAGGGCTCCTTGTACCTCGCCTCCGACACGTTGTCGTTGTACCTGGAGTCTGGGCAGATGGTGTAGCGCAGCGTCTTTTCAGGGTAGGTCCAGGTGAAATAGCTGACATTGCTGGAGTTCGTCTCTGCACCGTAAAACACGGTACCCGGCGCATAGGTTGCAGCCGGCTTGACGAACATGACCTTCCTCCAAGAGTAGCTGTAGTCCTCCGTGCGCCCATAGAAGTAGGCACCGCTGTCCGTAGTGTCCTTGCCGAAGTAGACGGACGTACACCTGCCTTCGTCATCGTAGGCAACGTCTGTGTCGTCGCTGGCAAACACCCACATGTTCATCGGAACAAGCAGGGCCAGCACCAGGGCGAACGAAACCGCCAACTTGAATAGTTTGTTGTTACTCATTTCTTTACCTCCAATAATTTCTCTTGCATTTTTGAGGCAGAGCCGGGGGAAAAAGCGCCTTTCCCCCGGCTCCATGTGCAGATGCGGTTTTTGCGCAGCATCTGCTATTTAGTGTAGTGTATGAACAGGTCTAGCAGGTCCAGCATGTCGATGATGCCGTCATCATTCACGTCGCACATGCTGGCAGTGACTCCGTTGCCCCATATGTCGTTCACTTTGACCAAGGTGCCCCAATCATCAGAATTGGCTCCAAAGCCGCAGTACAGGAGCATGATGCCCAGGTCTAGGGCGTCCACTATGCCGTCCCGGTTCAGGTCGTACTTCGATTTGGCTATCACTGTTGTTGCTGTGCCGTTTTCAATCACCGTCGCTAGGTACCTGGTCGTGTCGCCGTAGAGCCCGACGGCATTGGCTGTCGTTATTGTCATGGCCGCGTTGCCGTAAGCCCTTGGGAAATACGCGAACGTCGCAATGTCCACCGGGTCTTCCGAAGTCAGGCCTGTCGTGCTTTCTGACGGAAGCGCCAGCGTAACGGCGCCCTTCCAGAGGCCGTCGCCGGCGTAGGACCACAGGATGCCGTTCATCGGCTCAAAGCCGTTTAGGCCTTCAACGCCCTTGCCGGACAGCATGCTGCCCTCCACGTTGAATTCCAGTTCTACTGCCAGCAAGTCTTTCGCATTCAAAACCGACACGGTGTAGCAGGCGTCGCCACTGATGTAGCTGACTACAGGAGCGCTGAGCGCAATGCCCACCTCGGGCAGCTGAACGGCGTAAAGGGTCGTGTCGCTGGTGATTTCAAACGTGTCGCCGGCTTCGTAAACCACGGTTTTTGCTTGAGGATCGGTGTCCCAGCCGAGGAGGCAATAGCCGGTGTTGTCCGCGCCGGCCACTGTAGCGGTGTAGCCGGCAGCGTAGTTCTTGACTGGCCCAACCAGGGTGTCGGCACCTACATAAGTCAGTTTGCAGGTGTCAGCGGCACGTAGGTACTTCACCATTTCAAGGGCCAGCGCGTGAGTCTTTTCCGCCATGCCCGCGAAATTCGCCGACGCAACTGCCTTTGTGGCTGCACTGCTTAGGTTCATAGCGGGAAGCTGAGCGTTCAGGCCGTCGAAGTCAGCGTAAATGCCATTCTGCAGGTAGGTGAACTGGCCCAGCACGTACTGAAGCTTGTCTGCGGTGACGACGGGGCCGCCGGAGTAAGTCGAGTACAGGATATAGTTGCTCAGCGCGTCAAACACCCAGAAATAGTTCTGCTCCCAGTTTTGCGGCTGCACTACGTAGTTGCCGGTGGCCGACGTGCGGTAGTACATGTTGGGCGGGGTGGCGCCGGCCAGCATTGTGGCCAGGTTTGCCGCCGTGACGTTCTTCGCCGCCTGGCCCACTGGATGCCCGTAGCCTTCGTACAGGGAATCAGTCAGCAGCGGGTAGAAGGGGATGAACACGTTGTAGGCGCCGTGGCCCATCTGGACCCACGCCACTGTGCTGAGCTCAAAGGGCCTGCCGTCCTTGTAGAGCTGGAAGAACGCCGTGTCCGTGTTGCTTGTGTTGGCGATGCCGGAGACCTTGAAGTAGTTGGCGATGTCGTCAGGCCCCAGCAGGCGGTCCGCTTGGATATTGGTGTGCAGCGGGACCATGTTGTCGTCCTTGTCCACATTGGTGATGTAGTACAGGGTATTGTCGTTTGCAAGGATGCTTTCCGTGTAGCTGTAGCCGCTGTTGATGAAGTTGAGGCCGTTTGACAGCCTGTTGCTGCTGGCTGTCGCGGTCGACGAGGCGTAGGTGGCGCGCCACTCGATGATGTTTTTCTCCAAATCGCCCTTGAACATGCCGGACCGCACCGCGATGTCCATTATTCCGGCAGATGCGATGACGTCCGGGTCGTCCAGGCAGACCCTGCCGATCATGGTCATGTTGGGTTCAAGGAACATCAGGCCGTCGTTGCACTTGATCGCTATGTACTGGTGGCCGGTGCAGTTCTCGATGTACCAGGTCTCGTACTGGTCGCTGACGAACAGTCCGTTCGTCCCGTAGCACCCGTACTTGTCGTAAATGAACATCAGCAGGTCGATGCCCTCCCGGGCGGTTTTTGCTTCGCTGAGGATTACGGTGGGGATGTCAGTCTCCTCGATGCCGACTATGCCGGCGACTTTCGTCCTGACGCGGGGGTCAAGGGCCTGAACGGCAGAGTTGCCACTTGTCGTTTCCGTCGCGCTGACGGTTACGCCAAATTCATTGGTGCCGTGCTCCGTGTAGGAAGGGTGCCCCGGCAGGTGGCATTCCGGGCACAGCCCGTCAAATTCATTGTCTGCCTTAAATGCCCACCACGCGTAGCTGTCGTGGGTCCACGTCCACTCAAACGAGCCGTAGGACGCGCAGCCTGTGTACAGGGTGTTTGCCTTGTACTCGCCGGCCGGGCTGAGGTACATCAGTTTGGCCAAGCTGTTGGTGTAGTCCTCACTGCGGGCGACGAACGGGGCCCCGTCCTGCGTGAAATGGCCGCCGACGAAAATCGTGGAGCAGGCGATCGCGCTGACTTGCGACGCCGCGATCATCATTATCGCAACAAATACAACCAGTATTTTTCTCGTAAATGTTTTTTTCATCTTTGTTTCTCCGTCCAATATATTTACAGTGTTTTTTACAAGAATACTGCATGGAAACTTGTTGACTCGTGTTAATGGGAAAAGGGCCGGTTGAGGCTCAAGAGCTGTCCATTTTCAAACGTTTCATGTTCGCACCTCCTTTGCAAAAGCGAGTGGCATTTGTTATTTGGTATAGTGGATGAACAGGTCCAGCAGGTCGAGCATGTCGATGATGCCGTCTGAGTTCACGTCGCACATATTGGCGGTGACGCCGTTGCCCCATATGTCGTTCACTTTGACCAAAGCGCCCCAATCAGCAGAATCTGCGTTGAAGCCGCAGTACAGCAGCATGATGCCCAGGTCAAGTGCGTCAACCACGCCGTCCCTGTTCAGGTCGTACTTCGACCGTGCTATTATCGTGGTTGCCGTGTCGTTTGCAATTACAGGGATGAGGTATTTTGTAGTGTCGCCATAGAGCCCGACCACTTTGGCAGAGGTGATCGCCATTGCGGCGTTGCCGTAGGTTTTTGGCAGATAAGCAAACTCCGCAATGTCCACCGGGGCTTCAGAAGTCAAGCCGGTTGTGGTTTCGGACGGCAGGGCCAGCGTAACTGCGCCCTTCCAGAGCCCGTCGCCAGCGTAGGTCCACAGTATGCCGTTCATCGGCGCAAAGCCGTTAAGCCCAGCGAGGCTTTTGCCTGAAAGCATGGCACCGTCAATGACGAATTCAAGCTCGACAGCCAGCACGTCTTTCGCGTTGGAAACGGAAACGGTGTAGCAGACATCGCCGCTGATGTAGCTCACAGCGTCGGCAGAAAGGTGCAAGAAGACTAGGTTGTCCGGCGCGTAGGCCGGGATTGCGCTGAATGTCGGCACAAAGTCGCCGACTGGGCTGGCGGTAAACGCAGTAAGCTCGTTTACAAGGCGCACTGAATATTCGTATGTGTCTTCAGCCAATTTCATCGACATCGCGGTGGCTGCCTGCTGGGCGGCTTCCAAGCCCTGCTCCTTCAGCACTTTCAGCATGTACGCATCGACCAAGGCCTGCTGCTCTATGAGCGACTTCTGGTACGCTTCCCAGAAATCCTTCACGCCTTTGCCGTACTTGATCCTCTGGGCGGCGTTGGACGTGCCGGGCCCCTTGGCCAGCGTGTGTATCCGCCGGGCAATGTGCCAGAAGGTGTTGTTGTAAATGTCGCTTGCGTCGTAATTCTGCTGGTCGCGGAAGTTGTACTTGCCGTATACGTCCGTAATCAGGCTCCCGTAATAGGGGAGGTAGACGCTGAATTCAGCAGGCCCCATGGCGATCCATTCCACCGTCGAAAGTTCTGCCGGCATCCAAGGCCGCAGCTCGAACACGTGGCACTCCTGGGTTGCGTCGTTCCCGATGGCGGAACTGTTGCCTGTAGGGTTGCCGTTCTCCCAGCTGGTGCCCTCGCCCCTGCAAGCCAGGAACCTCATGGCTTCGTAAAGCGAATACTTCTTGCCTTCGGGCGGGTCTAGGTAAAAGTCCATGAACTGGTTGCCAGATGGGTACCTGGCGTCTATCTGAGCCTGGGTAGTCAAGCCGTAGAAGTAGCCGTAACCGACCCTCAGACGGTTTGCCCTAGGGTTGTGGTAAGTGTCCAGCCGGGCGTAGGTGTTTGAAATTTTAATGTGCCCGTGGGAATCCGTCACCAGGACGCCGAGCCTCGCGGGAAGGGAGACCAGCTCCGGCGAGGCGATGACGTTTGCGGTGTCGTTCACGTCTACGCCCTGCTCGTCGCATGTGCCCACGTTGCCCGTCAAGTTTGGTGAGAACCCTAGCTTGTCGTCACGCAGTTTCACGGCGACGTACTGGTGGCCAGACAGCCACTGGAAGAACCACGCCTCGTTCGGATCGCTGACTGTAAAGCCGTCACCGTAGTCGGAGAAGTTGTAGCCTGCGCCTACCTTGTCAATAATTCCGGCAACCAGCTCGCAAGCGCCCCTTGCTGTTTCGGCTTGCATCAGGACAATGCTGGTCACGTCCGGTTCGGTGAGGCCGCCCCCCCTGATCAGCGGGTCTGCGGCGTAAATGGTGGCGTTGATGCGGCTGAGCGTAACGGTTGCAGTAATCGACACGTTCTTCTCGTTCATGCCCACTTCCGCATATGGTTCCTGCCCGCTGTACCTGTCGTTGTAAAAGGAATCCTTGCACAGCAGGTACCGAAGGGTGTGTGCAGGGTATGGCCATTCAAAGTCTGGGAAATCTTCGGGCGCATTGGTTTTAAACATGTCCCCGGGGGCATGGTCCTCAGCCGGATGCACTTCCATCAGTTTTCTTGAGGACGTGCTGTAGTCCTCGGAGCGCCCCCAAACATAGGCGCCGCTTTCCGTCGTGTCCTTCCCCATGTAAAAGGCTGTACACTTGCCTTGCCCGTCGCCGGTTGCCTCTGTGTCGTCGCCAGCAAAGGCCCACATGTTCATCGGAACAACCAGGGTCAGCACCAAGGCAAACGAAACTGCCAGCTTAAATAGTGTGTTTTTATACATTTTCTTACCTCCAATGGTATGATATTGCCTCTTTTTTTCTGAAGTTGAGGTTCTTCTGCATAAAACATTATATAATTGTTGATGTTTTACGTCAAACTGTTTTAGAAAAAACATTGAAAGGGCTGTTGAAATATTTTAAGAATTTCAACAGCCCCCCTACGCAAATGCGCTACTTGTGCCGCATCGGCTATTTGGTGTAGTGTATGAACAGGTCGAGCAGGTCGAGCATGTCGATGATGCCGTCGTTGTTCACGTCGCACATGCTTGCCGTCACGCCTTTGCCTCTTGAATCATTGACTTTGACCAAGCTGTCCCAACCCGGCGTGGCCGTGTTGAAACCGCAGTACAGCAGCATGACGCCCAGGTCGAGGGCGTCGACTTTGTTGTCCCTGTTCAGGTCGTACTTAGAGAAGATCCTCTGGTCGATGTTGGTCACAGCTTCGCCGTTTTCGATCCTGGCGTCAAGGTAGCACGTTTCGTCGTCTCGGAGCCCAACGGCTTTGAAGCCGACAATCGTAAAGGCAGAGTCGCCTTTGGCCCTCGGGGCGAAGGTGAACGTAGCGACGTCGACAGGATCCTCAGAAGTGAAGCCGGTGCCGTCTCCTGCCGGGTACCCGATGGTGACGTCGCCCAGCCAGGAGTTGCCGCCAATGAAGTGCCAGTCGATACCGTCCACAGCCGTAAACCCGTTCAAGGCTTCAAGGCCTTTGCCGGCCAGCATGCTGCCGTCCACTACGAATTCCAGCCTGATGTTCAGCAAGTCGCGGGCACCGCTTAGGGAAAAGGTATAGTCGATGTCGCCTTCAATGCCGCTCTCCTCGTTCACGCTTACGTTTGCGCCCACAAAGACTTCATCCGTCGCCGGAACCAGTTTTCCGGTAAAGTCCTGCTGAGTGTTCGCCGGGTAGCTTACGGCACCCCTGACGGTGCCTGTGGCTGCGGTGACCGTATAGCTGCCTTGGGGCAGCGTTACAGCAGGATCGTCAGCCGTAAACACGATGTTGCGGCTGCCGCCTGTCCCGGTCACCGTCGTCGACACGCGGTCAAACGTCTTAAACAGCCTGTCTGCATTGGCGAGTGACAGTTCCGTCACCCCATTGATGGTTTCAGTTTCAAACGCCGCCTTTTTTGTGAATTCGCTGGCGACGATCTTTTCAACGGCTGCCGTCATGAGGTCCACGCTGTAGAGGTGGCGGACCTGGCTGTAATTGTCGTTGATGTTGTCGATGGCAGTGTGGTAGCCGTATTCCAGCCCATGGTGCATGCTGATGGCTTCCATTCCAAGGTAGTGGAATATCTCGTAGTCAGATGCGCCAGTGCTGTTCTGGGTCCTCACAGTAGTGATCACCCCCGGCCTGTCCACGTTCCAAGCGTCCGCCATTGCGAAGTAGGCCGCCATGTTGTACTGGCTGTTCCACGTGCCGCCCACAGACTGGCTGCCGCTCTTGGTGGAAAACTCCACGAAGTTCAATGCCGCACCTGCGCTGGTTTTTGCGTCGTATGCCGGGGCTATCATGTCCATGTTGAAATTAAACGTAATCGGCGCTTTGCCCTCGCGTACGAGCTTGGAGGCGATGTAGCAGGAGCCTTCCATGTTGGTGTACTCCTCACCGTCGCCCGTGGCCAGTATCAGCTCTACGTTGCCCAGATCCATGTCGTTGAAGCGCCTGGCCAGCTCCAGGATGGCGATGGCGCCGGAACCGTTGTCGTTCACGCCGGGCGAAGCCCAGACGGTGTCGAGGTGCCCGTAAAACACGATAACCAAGTCAGGGTTGTCTGTGGCTGCCGGCTTGGTGGCGTAGACGCCGTACAATGTCCCCACGTTGATCCACGTGGTAGACCTGATTTTGCCCGCTTCCCCTGCAGCCTTGATGCGTTCAAGGTCAACGAGGGAGAAGGTTGCTGTGGGGAATGTAAGCCCTGATATGTTCGGCGGCGTAAAGGCGGCAGTGCCTGTCGCGGCGCTGTCCCTTGAGATGTACAGCCCTGTAACCTTGACGTTACCTGTGTACTTGGCCTCAACCGCATTGACGAACGAGGTGATCAGCGCTTGGGTCGGCGTTGCGGTGAAACGGACCGTCCCGTAGATGCCGCCGGACGTCACGTCGGGGACGGTGAAGTCAGTGTTGGTGCCGAAGTCGCAGAATGTGCCCGTGAAATTCCCGGCATCGTTGAAAGTAGCGTTGTTCGGATAGGCCCTGCCGTAGAGCTGCGGGACGTAGCCGGTTGCCGTGCCGGGATCCAGGTCTACTGCTGCATATAGGCTTGTGTAGTTCCTGTACAGCGCAGTCGCGTTGGCGTTGAGCGGAATTTCTGCCATCTCCACGTTGAAATTGTCGTATTGCGAAAGGTTGTCCTTGATGTACGTGGCTGCGGCCTTGAGGTTCTCTGAACCGTTTATCCTTACCCCAAAGCCCGCCAGGTTTTCGGTAACTTCCTGCAGGACGTCCTTACCGTAGGGCGATGCGGGTTCGTCATGGGCGAACGTGGGCAGCGAGAATGTGAACGCCAAGGCGAAAACCAGCAAAAGCGACAAGAGTTTTCTTGTGTTTTTCATTTTAATAATACCTCCAATGCTTCAAAAAGAATTACTTCGTGTAGTGTATGAACAGGTCGAGCAAGTCGAGCATGTCGATGATGCCGTCATCGTTCACGTCGCACATGCTTGCCGTCACCCCCTTGCCTCTGGAATCGTTTACCTTGACCAAGCTGTCCCAACCCGGCGTTTCCGTGGCAAACCCGCAATACAGCAGCATGATGCCCAGGTCGAGGGCGTCTACTTTGTTGTCCCTGTTCAGGTCGTACTTCGAGAAGACCCTCTGGTCGATGTTGGTCACGGCCTCGCCGTTTACAATCCTGGCGTCAAGATAGCACGTTTCGTCGCCGCGCAGCCCGACGGCCTTGAAGCCGACGATAGTGAAAGCAGCGTCGCCAACAGCTCTGGGGGCGAATGTGAACACGGCGACGTCAACGGGGCCTTCAGACGTGAAACCGGTGTTGCCGCCTGACGGGTACCCGAGAGTGACGGAGCCCTTCCACAAGTTGCCTCCGATAAAGCGCCAGTCGATGCCGTCGACTGAATTGAACCCGTTCAGGGTCTCAAGGCCTTTGCCGGCCAGCATGCTGCCGTCCACTACGAATTCCAGCTCGACGTTCAAAAGGTCACGGGCGCCGCTCAGGGAAAGGGTGTAGCAGACGTCGCCTTCGATGCCGCTCTCTTCGTCCGCGTTCACGCTGGCGCCCACAAAGGCCTCAGCGGTTTCGGGGACCATCCTTGTCGTGAAGTTCTGCTGAGCCATGGTCGAGTAGTTTGCAACAGCCCTGACGTTGCCTGTTGCCGCAGTGGCAGTGTAGTCGCCTTCGGGAAGCAGTGCCACAGGGTTTTCTGCGGTAAACACGATGTTCCTGTTCCCGTCGGGGCCCGCTATCGTCGCCGACACGTTGTCAAAGGTGTTGAACAGCTGGCCGGCGTTGGCGAGAGTCAATTCCGTCGTCCCGCCTATGGCCTCGGTTTCAAATTTCGCGTACTTTGAAAGCTGGCCTGATATGGCCTTTTCTATCGCTTTGGTGATAATCTCCACGCTGTAGAGGTGGCGGGCATGGCTGTAGTTGTCCACTATGTTGTCATAGGACGTATGGTACCCGAATTCAGCCCCGTGCTCCAGGCTTACCGAGTCCATCCCGAAGTAATGGAACAGATGGTGGTCAGAAACGCCGGTGCTGTTGGATGTTTGCACGTTCAGTATAGTGCCGGGCCTTTCGATGCTCCAGACGTCTGCCATAGCCAGATACGCAGCCAGGTTGTACTGGGCGTTCCACGTGCCGCCCGCCCGCTGAGAACCGGACCTGGTGGACAAATTCACGGTGCTGAGCGCCGCGCCCGACGACGTCCTGGCGTCGTAGGCCGGCGCAACCATGTCAAGGTTAAAGTCGATAGCAATAGCGGTCTTGCCCTGTGCGATAAGCCTTTCGATGATGTAGGCAGACCCTTCAAAGTCGCCGTACTCCTCACCGCCGCCGGCTGATAAGATGAGCTCGATGTTGCCTGTGTCCACGTCGTTGAACCGCCTTGCGAGCTCGACCATGGCTACAGTGCCGGAGCCGTTGTCGTTGCAGCCGGGAGAGCCCCAGACGCTGTCGATGTGGGACGAGCACACGATGACCAGGTCGGGGTTATCCGTAGCAGCCGGCTTGGTGGCGAAAGCCGAGTAAGCGTACACTGGGTCGAGCCTGTAGATCGAGCCGATCTTGCCGGCCGCCCCCGCTGCCTTTAGCTGTTCAAGGGACGTCAGGTCCAAAGTTGCAACGGGCGCAGGGAACGTGCCCGTACCCGAAATTGACGGCGGCGTATACGCTGCGGTGCCTGTCGCCGCGCTGTCCCTGGAAACGAACAGCCCAGTCACCTTGACGTCGCCTTCGTATTTTGCCTCAACTGCGCTGATGAATGCCGTGACAAGCGGCAAAGTAGGCGCGACGTTGAAGCGGACTGTACCGTAGATGCCGCCTGACGTTACGTCCGGAACCGTGAAATCCGCGTTGCCGCCGAAGTCGTAAAACACGCCGGTAAACCCGGTGTTGCCGAATTCCGCGTTGTTCGGGTACGGCCTGCCGTAGAGCTCCGGCGCTCCGGCGATTTCGATTACCGCAGGCCTTTGGATGGTCTGGTACATGTAACCGCCCGGGTATTTCAGCGGAACCGGCACCATTTCAGAGACGAAGGAATCGTACTTTGAAAACTGCTCGCAGATGTAATTCGCTGCGTTCATCACGTTCTTTCCCCCGTCGTGCCTTACGCCGAATTCTGCGAGCCCTTCCGTCACTTCCTGCAGTACGTCTTTGCCATATGGCGGGTCAGGGTCGTCATGAGCGAATGCCGGCATTGACAGCGCAAAAGCCAGCGCTAAGACAACCAGTAGCGATAACAGTTTTCTGGTTTTTTTCATTCTTGGTACCTCCATAACATTTATTTGCCCCTTTTCGCTGGAGTTGGGGTTCTCCCTTTACCCTTCCATTATATATAATTTTTTAATTATGACAATACGTGTCAAGATGATTTGTGAAAATTTTATTGTAATTGTGAACAATGCAAAAAAAAACGGCAGTAGATGCCCTACTGCCGCAATACGTTTGCATGATTAAATAATTAATTTTTTGAAAGCAGGCGCTATTCGTCCATGGCAGGGACGTCAACGCCCATCTCGCCTGCAACTTCGATGAACCTGTGCAGCATGGCTGCGAACTCGGCCCGGCTCGCCTGCCCCCTCGGGTTGATCTTGTCGCCGCCTACGCCGTTCATGACGCCAATCTTGTTCAGGCTCTGGATGGCGCTGCTTGCGTAGCCGGCAATCTGGCTGTCGTCTGCGAAAATGACATAGTCGGTAGTCAGCACCAGAGTGATGCCGGCATAGCTGGTGTACCGCATGAGTATCACAGCCAAATCCTGCCTCGTGATGTTTGCGCCTGGGTCGAACAAGCCGCCTCCGATGCCGGTTACGATCTTGTTTTCGTCCGATGCCGCCCAGTTCACCGCTTGATAGTAATACGCGCTTTCAGCAACGTCGCTGAACTGCCCGCCCCCTGCCGCCGCAGGCACCCTGTCTCCCGGGCTTCCGGCCATGCGCCAAAGCACGGTGACCACCATGCCTCTGGTAAGGCCGGCGCTTGGGCTGAACAGCAACGGATTTTCCGAGGTGCCGTTCATCAGGCCGTTATCATAGGCGAACGCCACGTCGCCGGCGTACCAAGCGTTTTCAGCCACATCTGCAAACATGCTGCCTGATTCGGCAGCGCCGGGGTTTTCCGCGCCGCCGCCGGAACCAGCTGCACCCGGCGAATCTATTATGACAACCGCTTCGGTCTGAGCTTGGGCAGGGTAACTCATCGCAGCGATTAAGAACCAAGTGAACACAGTGTCGCCTTCCGTAATGTCGGAAACGCCAAGGCTTCCTTCTTCGCCAAGCCGCGATACAGGCGCTGTTTCCGGAACGGTTACGACATAATCGCCAGCCTTGTTGGTGAACGCGATGCCGCCATCTTCGTTTTCAGTTATGGTGCCCACAGTCATGAGTTTCGCTTGGGCTTTGCCTTTCTCCAGGTTCGTTACGATAGCCGCGCAGCTTGACTGGGGGGGCAGGCTCCGGGTCATCGCCAGCGAGTAGTACACGAACACATCGTCGCCTTCCGAAAGAGAGCTGAAGTCTGCCGCCCCCCTTGTTTCGTTGTCGAGGATCGCCGTGCCGCTCGAAATGTTCAGCAGTATTTCCTGAACAGGATCCGAATCGGTTTTTACGAGCACAGTCTGGGTGCTGTCTTCGTCGGTAATTTTCAATATCACGGCATAGGCGCCGCCAAGGGTTGTTTCGTCGGCGGCAAAGGAAGCTGGGGCAGAAACCGCCAACATGCAGAGCACCAAAGTCAGGGACAATAGAGTTTTAAAATTTTTCATTCTTTTTTCCTCGTTTCTTTGAATTTCACATTTTACACACAATAGTTTAGACGCAGCAGTTCTAAAAATGTTCCCTGTAGTTTTAGTATAATTCATTCACAGTTGATTGACAAGCACAGCTTTTTCGCTTATACTCATGGTAAACCATTTGTAAAGGAGAGGTTGACATGCTGCCAAAGCTCGCGCACACAGCAAAAGCTAAAACCCTCAAAGCGCTTGAAGAAAACCGGGGGCGGCCTTTATCAGGGGAGAGGCTGGCAGAAAGCGCCAACGTGTCAAGGGCAGCCATATGGAAAGCGGTGGAGAGCCTCAGAAAAGAAGGCTATCCGATTAAGGCGTCGACGAACAGGGGATACGTACTAGAGGCCAACAGCGACTTCCTGTCGGCCCAAGGCATGATGCAGTACCTAAATGAAGAAGTTTACCCATATGGTGAAAAATACATCTACACATACAAAACCCTCGAATCGACCAACACGACGGCGAAAGAAAAATCGTTTGAAGGGGCGCCGAACGGGACCATAGTTATCGCAGAGGGCCAAACCCATGGGCGCGGGCGGCTTGGCAGGGGGTTTTTCTCGCCAGAGGGCAAGGGGCTTTACATGAGCTTCATAGTGCGGCCCGAGTTCGACTCAAGCAAGTCGCTGCTGGTCACAACTGCCGCTTCGGTGGCAGTCTGCAGGGCGATAAAAAAAGTCTGCGGGCTGGAAACCCAGATAAAGTGGGTAAACGACATCTTCTTCGAAGGCAGGAAAATATGCGGCATACTCACCGAAGCCATCAGCAACTTCGAGAGCGGCCAGATAGACGCGATCATCATCGGCATCGGCGTCAACTGCTGCGTCAGCCCAAAGGACTTGCCGGAAGAGATACGGCAGACGGCAGGCTCGCTGTCCGGGAACGTCCCCAGGAACAGGCTGGCGGCCGAGATCGTCAACGAGCTTATGGGCGTCTTGCGGGATTTCAACGAAGAAGGGCTGTACCCCGAACACATGGATGAATACAGGCAGCGCTCCATGGTCCTGCGGAAAAACATAAAAGTGTACAAAAACATAAAGTCGGACGAATTCCAAAGCGCCACCGCCATCGACATCTCAGACGAGGGGGGGCTCATCGTCATATACAGGGACGGCAGGAAAGACACGCTTACCACAGGGGAAATAAGCATCCGGCTCCAGTGACTGGCGCGGGCTGCCGCCCGCACCCAAGATGGGGATATTCCCCTATCTGATTATCCGCACGGAAATTATGCCGTCGAACTTAAGGCGGCCTGTCAGCGCATCGCTGTCTACCTCAGAGTCGACGTCGATCATGGTGCAGGCGTAGCCGCCCATGCTTGTGTTGGTCATGTTTCGTATGTTGATGTCGGAATCCGCAAATATTCCCGTTATCCGAGACAGCATGGCGGGTTTGTTCTTGTTGAGGATGCACACCCTGCTCACTGCCTGCGACCTGCCAAACGGCCCCATGTCGCAGGTCGGGTAGTTGACGGAATTGACGATGTTGCCGTTTTCAAGGTAGTCTATGAGCTGCTCAGCCGCCATTGCCGCGCAGCAGTCCTCTGCTTCTTCCGTCGAAGCGCCTAGGTGAGGGATGAAGACGACGCCGTCTTTGCCCAGCAGGGCGTCGCTGGGGAAATCGGTGATGTATTTGCCTACGGCTCCTGACTCTATCGCAGAAAGCAGGTCGCCATGGTTCACAAGGTTGTCCCTGGAAAAATTGAGGAAGCAGACGCCTTTTTTCATCTGCGCAAACATGTCCCTGTTGAACATCCCCTTTGTGGATTCCATGGCGGGGATGTGGATCGACAAGTAGTCGCACCGGGGGAGCATGTCGCCCAAGTCTGTCACCACAGGGATCCTGTTGGAAAGCCGGTGGGCAGAATCCACGGTTATGAAAGGGTCGTAGCCGATGACGTCCATCCCGAGTTTTTCAGCGGCGTTGGCCACCATCACACCGATCGCGCCAAGCCCTGCTACGCCAAGGGTTTTGCCTTCTATTTCGCTGCCGGCGAACTGGCCCTTACCCTTTTCGGTCTCCTTCGCCACGTCGGATGTCAATGTTTTGACCCATTCGAGGGCGGCGGGCAGGTTTCTGGCGGCAAGGAAGAGGGCGGAAATCACCAGCTCTTTCACTGCGTTGGCATTTGCCCCCGGCGTGTTGAACACGACTATCCCTTTCTCGGCGCAACTGTCCACTGGGATGTTGTTGACCCCTGCGCCCGCCCTGGCGATTGCGAGGAGGTTTTCCGAAAAATCCATGTGGAGCATGTCATGGCTCCTTACGAGCACCCCGTCTGCCGAGAGGACGTCGTCTGTAAACGCGTAGCCGTCGCCAAATTGCGAGAGCCCGGCGGGGGAAATCTTGTTTAGCGCAGCAATTTTAAACACAATAGCGCCTCCTTATCATTTATGCGAGCTGTCGCCCGCAACCCAGTCCCTATCGCGGGCTGTCGCCCGCAGCATATAACAATACTGATTATACCACTTTACGCACCAAAGGTAAAATGGTATAATTTAAAATGGCATAGCAAAAGTTCAAAGATTTATGGAGGTGTGAAAATTGGACAACAGAGAAAGAGTATTTAATTTTTCCGCAGGGCCGTCGATGCTTCCCCTCGACGTGATGGAGAGCATAGCCGGGAGCTTGACGAATTACGCTGGCAGCGGCCAGTCGGTCATGGAGATGAGCCACCGCTCAAAGGAATTCGAGGCGATCATGAACGATGCCGAAACCAATCTGAGGGAGCTGCTGGGCATACCTGAAAACTACAAAGTAATGTTCCTGCAGGGGGGCGCGACACTGCAATTTTCCATGGTTGCTTTAAACTTGCTGCGCAAAACGAAAAAAGCTGATTACGTCGTTACGGGGGCGTGGGCCAAAAAGGCCGCCCAGGAAGCCGCAAAGTTCGGTGACATAAGGATCGCCGCCACTTCGGAGCAAAGCACGTTTACGTACATTCCAACGGTCAAGAGGGAGGATTTCAGAGGAGACGCGGACTACGTACACATAACTTTCAACAACACAATATACGGGACCCACTACCCATACGTGCCCGACACCGGAGACGTGCCGCTGGTCTGCGACATGTCGTCGTGCATACTGTCAGAAGAAATCGACGTGAGCAGGTACGGGTTGATTTACGCCGGAGCGCAGAAAAACGTGGGCCCTGCCGGAGTCACCCTCGCCATCATGCGCGAGGACCTTCTGGGGTTTGCCCCAAAATCCACCCCCACGTACTTGGACTACAAGATACACGCGGACAACGGTTCCATGTACAACACCCCGCCATGCTTCGCCATATTTGTCGCAGGGGAAGTGTTCAAAAAAATCAAGCGTGAAGGAGGGGTTGCCGCGCTGGAGAAAGCAAACAATGAAAAGGCGAAAAAACTGTACGATTTCATCGACGGCAGCGCTATGTTCAGATGCCCCGTAGCCGAAAAAGACCGTTCGCTCATGAACGTGGTTTTTGTGACCGGAGACGAGGGACTTGACAAGAAATTCACTCAAACCGCCAAAGCAGAAGGGCTTTACAACCTTGCGGGCCACCGTTCCATCGGCGGCATGCGGGCCAGCATATACAACGCCATGCCGATGGCGGGGATCGACAAGCTCATCGGGTTCATGAAGGAATTCGAAGTGGAGAACAGGGGGCAGGCATGAAGTACCTTATCGTTGTCCCTGACGGGGCGGCTGACAGGGAAATAGAGAGCCTCGGGGGCATGACGCCCCTGGAAGCGGCCGGAATGGACTATACGGACAGCCTTGCGGCAGAAGGGGAGAACGGGCTCGTCAGGACCATACCGGACGGCATCGCACCGGGCAGCGACGCAGCCAACCTGTCGGTAATGGGGTACGACCCAGCGGTTTACCTGACAGGCCGCTCGCCGCTTGAGGCGGTGAGCATCGGGATAGAAATGTCGGACACGGACGTTGCGTTTCGGACAAACCTCGTAACCCTTGAAGGCGCGGGGGGATACGAGGGCCTCACCATCAAGGACCACAGCGCCGGCGACATCACGACCGAGGAAGCGGACGAGCTGATAAAAGCCGCCAACAGGGAGTTTGAAAGCGAAAATCAGAAGTTCTACACAGGCTTCAGCTACAGGCACTGCCTTATAGTAAAGGACGGCAGGACGGAATTCGATTTGACCCCGCCCCACGACGCCCTCGGCGAGAGGGCAGGGGACCATCTGCCCCGTGGCGAGGGGAGCGGGTTCATAACAGACATGATGAAGAGGAGCTACGAGCTGCTCAAAGCCCACCCTGTCAATACAGCACGGGAGGAGAAAGGGCTCAACCCTGCGAACAGCCTTTGGATATGGGGGCAGGGGAAGAAGCCCGCGCTGCCGCCTTATTACGAGAAGTACAGAGTGACAGGGTCAGCCATATCGGCGG
>WRJV01000341.1 GCA_009778415.1 Clostridiales bacterium
AATTTCGCAGCCGAATTTTTTCGCGAACTCAAAGTCGCGCTGGTCGTGGGCGGGCACAGCCATGATCGCGCCGGTTCCGTAGTCCATCAGGACGTAATCGGATATGAAGATCGGCACTTTCTTTCCGTTCAGCGGGTTTGTCGAATGCCTGCCGATAAACACCCCGGTTTTTTCATTTGCCGTTGAAGTCCTCTCTATGTCGCTCAAATGCTGGACTTTTTCTATGTAGTCGAGGGTTTCCCCCTCGAAAGCCGTCCCCTCGACAAGTTTTTTGACATAGGGGTGCTCGGGTGAAAGGACCATGTACGTCACCCCGTAGAGAGTGTCCGGCCTCGTCGTGAATATCCTCAGCTTCTCTCCGAAACCGTCTATCTCAAAATCGACGTCTGCGCCGATGCTCTTCCCAATCCAGTTTTTCTGCATCACCTTGACTTTTTGCGGCCACCCGGGAAGCTTGTCCAGGTTGGAAAGGAGCCTCTCCGCGTAGTCCGTGATCTTGAAGTACCACTGGGAGAGCTCTTTTTTGCCCACCAGCGTGCCGCAGCGCTCGCACTTGCCCTCGACTACCTGCTCGTTTGCGAGCACTGTTTTGCAGCTCGGGCACCAGTTGACGGGGTTTTCCTTCTTGTACGCTAGCCCTTTGTTGAAGAGCTGTATGAAAATCCACTGCATCCACCTGTAGTAACCGGGGTGGCAGGTCGCGACTTCCCTGTCCCAGTCGTAGGACAGCCCAAGCTGCTTCAGCTGCCCGCGCATCTCTTCGATGTGGGTCCACGTCCAGATGTCGGGCGGGATGTTGTTTTTTATCGCCGCGTTCTCCGCCGGCAGCCCAAAGGCGTCCCAGCCCATGGGGTGGAGCACGTTGTAGCCGTTCATGACTTTGAACCTGGACACCACGTCACCGATGGTGTAGTTCCTCACATGCCCCATGTGAATTTTGCCTGAAGGGTACGGAAACATTTCGAGGACGTAGTATTTTTCCTTGCTTATGTCCTCGAAGGTCTTGAAAACACCCGTTTCCTCCCACCTCAGCTGCCATTTGGACTCGATTTCGCCAAAATTGTATTTTTTATTCATCTTCATCACCTATGCTGATTGACTCGCAGTCTCCCCAAACTTTTTCTATGCTGTAGCGCTCCCTCATGTCCAAAGTAAGTATGTTTATGATGACATCGCCGTAATCCATCAAAATCCACCCTGACGCCTGCTTGCCCTCAATGTTCTTGACAATTACCCCTTCCTTGGCCAGAAGGTCTTCGACATCCTCGCTGAGGGCGCCTATCTGCCGTTCAGAACTGCCTGACGCCAGCACAAAGTAGTCCGCAAACGACGATTTTGCGCCGATGTCGATTATAGCCACGTCCAGAGCCTTCTTCCTGTCGAGGAATTTCGCGGAAAACAAGGCGATTTCTTTACTGTCCATTGTATCCTCCTTTTTTGTCTAAATAGTCGATCGCTGACAATGTGTCTTCGTCGAGGAAAAACCCGTTGCCCCTGATGTACTTGAGTGTGCTGTGCATAGAAAGCAAAACGGCTTGGTCGAGGTCCTGGTAGGCCATGTTCCTGATTTCTTTCACGCCGGGGTAGTCCCTCCCCGGTTCAATGGCGTCAGCCAGGTACATTATTTTTTCCAGCTCTGACATGTGCGCCCTGCCCGTGGTGTGGTACCTGACCGCATTCAAGACGTCGTCGTCGCTTATGCCGTAGTCCCGTTCCATGATAAGCGCAGCCAGTTTCCCATGGGCAAGGTTTGAGTTGTCCAGGTATTTCTTGTCCATGTCAAGGTGCCTGACGTAAAAATTCAGTATCCTGTCCGGCATCCCCCTGAACATGTCGTGGAAAAGCGCCGCCGTGCCTGCTTTGTCTTCGTCAGCCCCGTAATGCCTTGCCAGCGCTTTCGCTGTTTTGCAGACATCGTAAGTGTGCTTCTTTCTCTTTTCAGAAAAGTTTTTCTCTATATACTCCTCAATACAGTCCATTTGCCCTGATATACCTTTCAACTTCGGCAGGCACAAACCTGCAGAAGCCTTTTCCCGTTCTTAACATTTCTCTTATTTCTGTAGAAGAAACAGGCACCTGCCTGTTGCACACAGTCGTCACCTTTGCGTTGCGCGACTCCACAAGCCTTGCTATAAACTGCTGCAGTTCTTCATTCCTGTAGCCTGGCCGTGTGCCCGCTATGAACGAATAGCAATCGACCAGCTCTTCAAAGTTTTTCCATTTTTCCAGCTTGAGGAAGGCGTCGGCACCGAGAATGAACGATACGTCCGCATCTTCTCCATAAAGCTGTTTTATTTCCCGAAGGGTGTCTGCCGTGTACGATATGCCACCCTTTTTAATTTCGATGTCAGAAACCAAAACATTGCTGTCATGTTCAAATGCCAGGTTTGCCATGTTGTACCGGTGCTCGCCGGCCGCTGCCTGCTGTTCCCTCTTGAAGGGCTGCCCGCCCACGGGGACCACTATCACTTGGTCGAGCATGCATTCGGAAATCGCCTGCCTTGCAAGGTAGACGTGCCCTATATGGGGAGGGTCGAAGGACCCTCCGAACACGCCTATCCTATTCATCGGCCTTTTCCGGCGCCAGCGCTATGCCCAGTTCTTCCATCTGCTCCGGCGCCGCAACCGACGGAGCCTCGCAGACCATGCACTGCGCCGCCTGGTTTTTCGGGAAAGCTATCACTTCCCTTATGCTGTGCTGGCCGGAAAGCAGCATCGCGATCCTGTCGAAGCCGTAAGCGATGCCACCGTGAGGGGGCGTCCCGTACTTGAACGCTTCGATCAAAAACCCGAACTTCTGCTCAACTTCTGCGTTGCTCATCCCGAGAGCCGCAAACATCTTCTTCTGGAGGTTTTTGTCGTGGATTCTTATGCTTCCGCCGCCGAGCTCAACGCCGTTCAGCACCATGTCGTATGCCAGCGCCTTCACTTTGCCCGGCTGCGTGCCGAGCATGTGAGCCTCAGACAGCCTCGGGGACGTGAACGGATGGTGCATTGCAGAGTACTTTCCGGTTTCTTCGTCGAACTCAAGGAGCGGGAAATCCACCACCCACAGGAATTCGTATTTCGAGTCGTCCAGCAGCCCCAGCTTTCCCGCAATGTCCCTTCTCAGGAACCCAAGGCTGTCAAATACGGTCTTCGGCTTGTCGGCTACGATCAGTATCAGGTCTCCGGCGCCGGCCGGGAATACGTCGCAGATTTTCTGCAGCCTCTCTTGGTCGAAAAACTTGCCCAGTGACGATGCTATCTCGCCTTCGGCCACTTTTATCGCAAAAAGCCCCTTCGCTCCGTAGTGCTTTATCGCCGTCAGCATTTTGTCGATGTCTTTCCTGCTGAATTTCTCAGCGGCGCCTTCGATGTTGATGCCCCTTACGTCGCCGCCGCTTTCCAGCACGTCGTTGAAAACTTGGAATTCTGAGCCTGCAACTGCGTCGTTCAGCTTTTTCAGCTCAAACCCGAAGCGGAGGTCAGGCTTGTCGCTTCCAAACCTTTCCATCGCTTCGTCAAAAGCCAGCCTCGGAAACGGTGTATTTATGTCCACCTGCTTGATGTCCTTGAGCAGTTTTTTCATGTAGCCTTCCTGCACTTCGATCACGCTGTCCACGTCGACGAACGACATCTCAATATCCACCTGAGTGAACTCGGGCTGCCTGTCCGCCCGCAGGTCTTCGTCCCTGAAGCACTTCACAATCTGGTAGTACCTGTCCGTCCCCCCCACCATGAGCAGCTGCTTGAACATTTGCGGCGACTGTGGCAATGCATAAAACTGCCCTCTGTTCACCCTGCTCGGGACTAGGTAGTCCCTTGCGCCCTCCGGCGTCGGTTTGATCAGGACCGGGGTTTCCACTTCGGTGAACCCGCAGCTGTCGAAGTATTCCCGCGTCGCTTTTGCAATGTTGTGCCTGAATGTAAGGTTTTGCTGCATCCCATGCTTCCGAAGGTCAAGGTACCTGTACTTCAGCCTCAGATTGTCGTCCACCTTGTCGTCGTCTTTGATGTATATGGGAGGGGTTTCTGCCTCTGAATAGATTACTAGGCTGTCTGCCGCGATTTCTATGTCGCCCGTTGGGAGTTGCGGGTTTTTTGATTGCCGCTCCCTGACCGTCCCCTTCACTCCCACAACGTACTCGCTGCGCAAGCCGTCGGCTCTTTCAAACAGCTCTTTGGGCACGGAATCGTCAAAGACGACCTGCGTAATGCCTGTCTTGTCCCTAATGTCGCAAAATATGAGGCCCCCAAGGTTCCTGCGCTTTTGCACCCATCCGTTCAGGGCGACCCTTTCCCCTGCATTGCCGGCGTTTAGCGCGCCGCACATGTGCGTCCTCTTGTACAATTCTTCCATCTTCGCCTCCCAGGCCTATCCCTTAACTTCCTTTACAATGTCCTCGATCGGAATCAAGCGCTGCTCTGACGTGGACATTTTTTTGAGCGACGCCTTCCCTTCGGCAAGCTCATTGTCGCCAATTACCACGGTATAGTTTGCGTTTATCCTGTCGGCGTACTTGAACTGCCCCTTTATGTTCCTGCTCAGGGTGTCCATCTCCACGCTGAGCCCCTGCTTCCTTAGTTCCCTCGTCAGCCCGAGGCCGAATTTTTTTGCGTTGTCGCCCATTACCGCGACGAAGATGTCGAGTGGGCTGGGTTCCGATATGGCAACGCCGTTTGATTCCATCACGAGCAGCAGGCGCTCGATGCCGAGGCCAAACCCGATCCCGGGTATCGCCGGCCCGCCAAGTTGCTCCATCAGGTTGTCGTACCTGCCCCCGCCGCATATGGTGCCTTGCGCTCCGATGTTGTTGGACACGAATTCAAAAGCGGTCTTCGTGTAGTAGTCCAGCCCCCTGACGATGCCCGGATCGACCGTAAAATCGATGCCCATCGCAGTAAGGTCTGTCTGCAGGTCTTCAAAAGCGTCTTTGCATTCGTCGCAGAGGTAGTCTATCATAAGCGGCGCACCGCCTACGAGACCTTGGCACACCGGGGATTTGCAGTCAAGTATCCTGAGCGGGTTCCTGTTGTACCTCCCTTTGCACGTGTCGCACAAGTCGTCGTACTTCTCCTTGAGGAACTCCCGGAGCGCCGCCCGGTGCTCTTTCCTGCATTTTGAGCACCCTATGCTGTTGATCCGAAGTTCCACGTCCTTTATCCCGAGCCTGGCGATGAAGTCGTTGCCGAGGGAGATTACCTCGGCGTCCGCCATCATGTCGCCGGTGCCGAATATCTCAACGCCGAACTGGTGGAACTCCCTGAGCCTTCCCGACTGCGGCTTCTCGTAGCGGAAGCATGGTATGTTGTAGTAAACCTTTGTCGGTTGAACTTCAGCGTACAGCTTGTGCTCCACAAAGGCCCTCACAGCCGGCGTCGTCCCTTCCGGCTTTAGAGTGACGCTCCTGTTGGCGTAGTCTTCAAAAGTGTACATCTGTTTGTCGACTATGTCGGTCGTGTCCCCCACCCCCTTCGTAAAGAGCTCCGTATGCTCAAAGACAGGCGTGCGGATTTCCTTGAATCCATAGGCGGTGCAAATATCGTGAAAGGCTTTCTCCACGTAGTGCCATTTGTATATTTGGTCCGGTAGTACATCCTTCGTTCCCTTTGGCGAATTAGTCAGCATTGTTCTTCTCCTTTCACAAATAGTTTTTCTCTTTTTCTCAAAACCATCTCGTCGATCCTTGCGGTGTATATTTCATAGTTGGACACGTTCGGTATGCGCTGTAGCCTGTTTTCGCCGCTGTAGTACACCTTTGTAATGCCTCCGGCGCCAAAGGCGGCGATAGTCTGCCTTTCTTCCATAATCCTGATGTTGTAAATGCCTGCCGTCCCCGGCTTGCACCAGCCGATGTTCTCGTAGCCGCCGGCCATGTGCTTCTGCCTGTACAGGTAGTACGGCGCGTACCCTGCGCCTGAAAGGGCTTCCCTGGCGGCAGCCAGCATCTCCCTCACGTCCTCGCCGCGCTTGTAGTGGTAGCCGCTGTCGATGTCTATCAGCCTTGATGCCCGCTTTACTGCCAAAGTATGCACTGTAACGTTATCAGCCCCAAGGCCAATGACCTGATTTACAGTGTCAGCAAATTCTGCTTCGCCCTCCTCGGGGAGCCCGGCTATCACGTCCATGTTGATCGCGCCGATGCCTTCGTTCCTGGCTGCGGCAAAAGCTTCCTTTGCGTCTTCCGGCGTATGGGCCCGCCCTATGTGGCCAAGCGTCCTGCTGTGCATCGACTGCGGGTTTATGCTTATCCTTGTAACGCCGGCGCCCTTGATGATTTTCAGCTTCTCGGGCGTAACCGTGTCGGGGCGGCCCGCTTCCACTGTAAATTCCCTGACGCCGGACAAATCCAAGTGCTTTTTAATATGGTCGAGAAGCCTCTCCAAATCTGCTGCGCAAAGGACGGTGGGCGTCCCGCCGCCTATGTACACCGTTTCAGGCTTCATCCCTGCTTCCTTCATCTCGTGCCCGGCAAACTCGATTTCTTTGAACAGCGCCGCAAGGTATTCAAGTATCTTTGAATCTGCCGCCTGGTACGAAGTGAACGAGCAGTAAAGGCACCGCGTAGGGCAGAAAGGGATGCCGACATACACGCCGATGCTGCCTTCTTCCGGCTTTTTCAGCACGTTGCGCTGGTATTCGTATACCGAGACGATCAGCTCCGCTTTCTCGGCGCTCAGATAGTATTCGTTTACCAGGGCGTCTACAGCCTCCTGCCTGCCGCCTTGCTTTTCATAGAGCTCCCCCGCCAGCTTGACCGGCCTGACGCCAGTGAGTATCCCCCACTCGTGCCTCTTGCCGGTCCATTCCGAAAGGCTGCTGTAGAGTTCCCTCTTCAGCTGGTTTTTGTCCGGCTCGCGTCCGCTGCTCACCGTTATCCTGTATTCTGAAGGCTTCAGGAAAACCTTGACGAGCTCTTCGTATTCGTACTTGTTCCTGACGCCTTTAAGGTCGATGTCAAACAAAGGGGTTGTGCCTCATTTCGTAGCCTATCTCGGTTTCTCCCATGTGGCCCGGGAGCACCCTGGTGTTTTCCGGCAATGCGAACAGTTTTTCATGTATCGATTTCTTGAGCTCATCATAAGAGGAGCCCGGGAAATCCGTTCTGCCGACGCTACTGTTGAAAAGGGTGTCGCCGCTGAACAGGCAATCCCCCACGAGCACGCAAAGCCCTCCCGGGGAATGGCCGGGCGTATGGATGAATTTCAAAGACATGCCCCCTACGCAAAGGACTTCCCCGTCGTCCACGCAAATGTCAGGCTCAAGAGTAATCCCCTCGCCGAAGTAATTAGAAAAATTCATTCCGGCGTCTTTTAGCATTTCCTTTTCATGGGTTGACGCCACAAGCTTTGCTTCCGGAAATTCGGCAAGGAAAGGCATCACGCCGCCGGTGTGGTCGCTGTGGCCATGGGTCAGCACTATGTATACGAGGTCGACTCCGTCCGACCTGATCATATCGGCAAGCGACTTGTCGAACCCTCCGGGGTCCACGAGGAACCCCTTCTTCGCGCTTTCGTCTGCAACGTAATACGTGTTGACCTCCAGCGGCCCTGTATTGATCATAGATATTTTCATAAGCGCCTCCAATCAACGCTTCTTGCTAAAACAGTTTTTTGCTGTCGATTATAATGGTGACGGGCCCGTCGTTGTGTACCCTTACGAGCATCTCTGCCTGAAAGACGCCTTCTTCAACGCCAACGCCGTGTTCTTTCAACATGTCAACAAACATGCGGTACAGCTCGTTTGCCTGCTCGGGCCTTGCAGCCTTGATGAAGCTGGGCCTTTTCCCCTTTCTGGCGTCGCCCAGGAGGGTGAACTGCGAGACAGCCAAAACGGAGCCGCCCACGTCCTTCACCGAAAGGTTCATCTTGCCCGCGCTGTCCTCGAATATTCTCAGCCCGGCTGTTTTTTCCGCCATATAAGCCGCGTCCTGCGCACTGTCTCCGTCCTCCACGCCGAGGAACACAACCAAGCCCTTGCCTATGGCGCCGGCCACTTTCCCGCCTACCGACACGTCGGCGCCGGAAACCCTTTGAACAACTGCCCTCATAGCTTCTTCCTCATGCAGTGGAACGGTAAACGTATGCGACCCCAGGTATGCTTTTTAGGGACCTGAGGACTTTTTCAATCTGGCTGGTATTTGAAATGGACAAAGTCATCGTAATGTTGACAAACTGGTCCTTTGCGCTTTTCGCGTTGACTCCCGCAATGTGGACGTCCATGTCTTCGCACACCCTGGAAAGGTCTGAAAAAAGGCCCTTCCTGTCCTCGGACAAAATGCATATGTCCGCATTGTACGATTTGTCGAGCTTCTCCTGGTCCCACTCAACCTCAATGGCCCTTTGCTTTTCCTCGTCAGACAAGGAGAGTATGTTCACGCAGTCTTTGCGGTGGACAGATATGCCTCTCCCTTTTGTGATGTACCCTGTGATCTCGTCCCCCGGCACCGGGTTGCAGCACTTTGAAAAACGGATCAGCAAATTGTCGACGCCCTTGACTGTGACGCCGGCGTGCTCGCGTTCGTATTTGCGTTTTTGCTTCCGTTCAGTAACCGCTATGTTGGAAACGTCGTTTTCGCTCTTCTTTAGCTCTTCTTGCTTGTCCTCGTGGTAATAGCCAAACAGCATTATCGCGATTCTGTTGAGGAACGTGCCTCCATGCCTGAGCTGGTTGTACAGTTCGTCTGCCGACGAGATGTTCAGGCTTTTTACTGCTTTGTTTATGTACGTGCTTTTCAATACCAGCTGAGGGTCGTAGCCCTTTCTCTTGACGAGTTTTTCAAGGGCCTCCTTCCCTTTGTCGATGTTGTCCGATTTGTTTTCTTTTTTTAGCCATGCCCTTATCTTGCTCCTGGCATTGCTGCTTTTGGCTATTTTAAGCCAGTCTATGCTTGGCCCGCTCGAATTGGGGGAGGTTATGATCTCAATTATGTCGCCGTTTTGAAGCGTGTGGTCAATTGTGACCATCTTTCCGTTGACTTTGGCGCCTATGCACTTGCACCCGACGGCAGAATGGATCTTGAAAGCGAAGTCAAGGGGCGTCGAGCCTGACGGAAGTTCGATCACGTCGCCTTTCGGCGTGAACACGAACACTTGGTTCGCAAAAAGGTCCACCTTCAAGGTCTCCATGAACTCCCTGGGGTCGTTCATGTCGTTTTGCCATTCCAATGTCTGCCTGAGCCACGCGAGCTTGACTTCTTCCTTGTCCGGGCCTTTGCCCGACGTTCTGCCCTCCTTGTACTTCCAGTGCGCCGCAATCCCGTATTCGGCTATCTGGTGCATCTCGTAAGTCCTGATCTGTATCTCGAACGGGTCGCCGCCGTCGCCAAGGACGGTCGTGTGCAATGACTGGTACATGTTGGGTTTTGGCATCGCTATGTAGTCCTTGAATTTTCCGGGGATGGGCTTCCACATCGTGTGGACAATCCCAAGCGCAGCATAGCAGTCTCTGAGGCTTTCAACGATGATGCGCACCGCTGACAAGTCAAAAATCTCGTCGAGCTGCTTGCCTTGAAATTTCATCTTGGAGTAAATGCTGTAGTAGTGCTTGGACCTTCCCTTGATGTCGGCGCCGATGTTCATGTCCCTGAGAGCTTCTTTGAGTTCTTCTGTGACGCGGCTTATTATGGCGCCGCGCTGCTCCCTTTTGACGTCAACCTGGCTGACCAGGTTTTCATACGCTTCCGGTTCCAAATTCCGAAAAGCGGTATCCTCTAGCTCGAATTTCATCTTGTAGATGCCGAGCCTGCTGGCAAGGGGGGCGTATATCTCCAGAGTTTCAACGCATTTGTCCCTGATCTGCACTTCGTTCATGTAGTTTATCGTGCGCAGGTTGTGGAGCCTGTCCGCAAGCTTGATGATGAGCACCCTGATGTCTTTTGACATGGCAAGGAACATCTTCCGCAGGTTTTCTGCCTGCCTTTCCTCTTTGTTCTCGTACACCAGCGAACCCAGCTTTGTGACCCCGTCAACCAAGAGCTGGATTTCATGCCCGAAGTCGACAGCAAGGTCCTGGCTGGTGTAAGAAGTGTCCTCAACAACGTCGTGCAGAATCCCTGCGGCAAGCGCACTGTCGTCAAGCCCAAGGTCAGCCAGAATCGAGGCGACAGCCAAAGGGTGGATCAAATAAGGCTCGCCTGACTTCCTAAGCTGCCCACTATGCATTTCTTCTGCCTTGTCGTACGCTTTGCCCAGCAGCTCGAAATCATAACCGGCGTTGATTTTTGAAAGTCTCTCTAAATACTCCTGCTTAGTCTCCATTCTTCCCCTTGCGTTGTTTTCTTTGTCATTCGTTCCTGCGCCTGTCGGTTGCTTTTTTGCTCTTCTTCATCTTGTACTTTGGCCCGCCGGTGGCTTGAGCGAGCTGGTAGTACGCGGGGCTGCTCACTGTTATGGAGGATACGCAGCCGACTATGACGCCGACCAGCAGCGGCAATATGAACTCCCTGATCGCGTCCGACGTCAGGATCAGCATCGGGATCATGACGGTGACCGTTGTGGCAGCAGTCATGATCGACCGGACAAGTGTCTGGTTGATGCTTGTATCCACGATTTCCTCGGTCTTGTTGCGTTTCATTATGCCCAAGTTTTCGCGTATCCTGTCAAACACTACTATTGTGTCGTTGATCGAATACCCCACCACGGTCAGTATGCCGGCCAGGAACGGGTTGTTTATCGTAACCCTGAATATGGCGTAAAACGCCAAGACGAACAGGACGTCGTGGGCGACGCCCAGTATGGCTGCAATACCAAACTTCCACTCAAACCGCAGTATTATGTAAAGGAGCATGCCGATGCTTGCGATCAGGATGGCTTTGACTGCGTTGCTGCGCAGCTCCCTGCTCACCGAAGGGCCGAAATTGTCGACAGCGAGCAGGTCTGCGTCCTCGATGCCGAATTTCGATTGCATGGTTTCAAAAATTGCCGTGCGCTCATCGCTTTCGAGGGACTGCATGGTCCTGATTATCGCCTGGGTGTTGCCCTCGCCTGCGTAGACTATGTCCGCGTTTACGCCGTGATCAGCGAGGACGCTCTGTATGTCGCCCTCCGGGACGTGTTTGTGCATCTCAAGCTGCATCATCGTCCCGCCGGTGAAATCGATCCCGTAGTTGAAACCCCAAGAGCTGAGGCTCCCGAGCAGCATCCCTATAGCTATAAACGCGACCGAGGCCAGGTAGAAAACCTTCCTGTGCTTGATGATCCTCAATTGCTTTTTAATTCTAAATGTAGGTTCGTTGTCTTCGGTCATCCCGAAAAACTTCTTTTTGGAAAGCGCCTTGCTGTCTGCCAGGACGCCGAGGTAGAGCCGGGTTATGGCGACGGCTGTGAAAACGCTTATGACGATACCGATCATCAGCGTAAGGGCGAAACCCCTGACTGAACTGGTGCCGATGAAGTACAGCACCAGCGCCGCGATTATCGTGGTGACCTGCGAGTCGATTACGGTCCTCATGGCCCTGTTGAACCCGGACTGTATCGCGGCCCTTATGGTTTTTCCGTTACCTATCTCTTCTCTGATCCTGGCAAAGATGATCACGTTCGCGTCCACGGCCATGCCTATGGACAGTATGATACCCGCGATGCCGGGCAAGGTCAGCACCCCGCCAAGCAGCACCAGCACCCAGAGGACAACGATAATGTACAGGCAAAGCGCTATGTTTGCGGCAAAACCCATGATCCTGTACCCGAGGAACATGATGAGGAAAATCAGGAAGAGCCCGATGAACCCGGCAATAACGCTTTTTTCAAGGGCGTCAACGCCTATGGTCGCGGTCCTTGTCGATGAAGTGATCTCGACGAGGTTGACAGGAAGCGCACCGCCCCTTATGAGCGCCGCCAGCGTTATGGCTTCCTCCTGGGGGAACCCTCCCGGCCGGCCTGACGTTATCTCTGCCTTGCCGTTCTCTATTGCGCCGTCCCTTACGCCAGGCGCGCTGATTACTTCGTCGTCAAGCACAATCAGTATCTCGTTGCCTTCGTAGCCTGAGCCCGGCATCGGAGTGACCTGCCTGTTGTAGGCTTTCTTGGTCGCTTCCCCGAAAGCCTTTGCGCCTGCGCTGTTGAACTCAAGCGAGATGGCGTAGCCGCCGTGCCTGGAGTCGCTGGTGACGCCTGCGTCGCTGACCATGCTGCCGTCGAGCACCTCGGTGCCGTCGGCTAAAGCGAATTTCAGCATCGCTGTCTTTCCGATTGTCTTTATAGCTTCTTCAGCGTCTTCGGCCCCGGGCAGTTCCACCCTGATCCTGTTCTCACCTTCTGTGGTGACAACGGGTTCGGACAGCCCCAGCTGGTTCACCCTGTTCTCTATGACGGCTTGGGTCTGGTCCATGAGCTTCCTCATCTCAGCTGTTGTCTTCTCTTCATCGGGTCGAGCCTCCATGACCACGTACACGCCGCCTTTGATGTCGAGCCCCAGCTTTATTTTATCCTGTATCGGGCCCACGCCGCCTATGCCTGCAATCGTGATGTACCAGCCCAGTACAATTACAACAGCCACCAAGACTGCCAGTATCTTCCTTACGTTAGCGTTCATTTTTTTCCCCCTTCTTATTTTGCTTGTTGTTTTAAATTGCACCGTAAATTTTTAGCACTGCATAATATTTTACTACTTTTCAAGCTCGTCCACAAGTCAGTTTTTCAAGTTTCTTGCGCAGTTTAAAAAAAAGCCCCTGGCGCGCAGGGGTAAATCGGCTTTTTTGTACTTGTGCTATTTATCCTCTTCTTCTTCCAGCCCGTTGGAAGTTTGTTCATCTTCGTCTGCTGAAGCCCGCTTCATCCTCTTTGGCAAAGTCTTCTTGAGCTCCACGGTTTCTTCTTCTGTATCATCGTCGTCTTCCGCATCCGGCTTGGCTTTCTTTGAAGAGTGCCTGCTCGAGCTCGACTCGATCTTCGACACCGCCCACCTCATGATTTCAAATTTGACTTTGTCGGCGCCGACTTGGATGATGAGGGAGTCGCTTTTTGTCTTGACAACCTTGGCGCATATGCCGCCAATCGTGATTATCTCGTCGCCAACCTGTACGCTCGCCCGCATTTCGCTAATCGCTTTCTCTTTTTTCCTCTGCGGCCTGATCAGCAAAAGGTACATGATCGCGATAAAAACTATTAAAAAACCAAATTGTGCTACTGCCGAGTTCATTATGTTTCCTCCTTAAACTGTAATGAATACTTTGTCTTTGTGGTGCCGGCGATGGGGGTCGAACCCATACGGTGTTGCCACCACGGGATTTTGAGTCCCGCACGTCTGCCAATTCCATCACGCCGGCACATTGCAATTATTTTAGCATATTGAAAAGTTAATTTCAAGGAAAAAATCGTTGGAGCCTGACTACAATTGCAAAACCGCTTCGTTCAGAGCCTCGCAGGTGTCCCTGTACTGGCTTACGAACGCTTCGAATTTTTCTTTGATCAGTTCGCTGTTGCCTTCTTTGCCGGCCTTTTCCAGTTCAAGGGCGAAAACCGGCAGCAATGTTGAGCCTACCGAGGCTGAGCTTGACTTCAGGCCGTGGAATTCAATTGTCAGCCTGGCAAAGTCGTCATTGTCGAAAAAACCCCTAAGCGCTTCGATCTTCGCATCCAGGTTTTTGGTGAACGTGCCGACGATTTTGACGTATACCTCCTTTTTCCCTGCCAGGTAAGCAATCCCCTTCTGAGTGTCAATAATGTCATTGTGCATTTTTTACATCTCCTTTTGGCTCATTTGCGCCTGCCAACGGGCAACAATAACAAACTACAAATACTATACCCCATTTGTACCATTATTGTAAACATATATTTTGCAATATATTTGAAAAAAGCGTTTTGGCGTTACATTTTGAAATGCGAAATCAGTTGGATCAGCATGTTGGACTGCCCGCTCATCTCCTCGCTGGACGCAGCGCTCTGTTCTGCGGTCGCGCTGTTCTGCTGGACTACCTGCGACACTTGGTCGATGCCCGTGTTGACGTTGGTGATGGCGATCGCCTGCTCGTCCGATGACGCTGCTATCTGAGCGACAATTTCGGCGCTCCTGCTTATGCCGTCCACGATTTCATTGAGCGACGACGCCGTTTCGCCTGCAACCCTAAGGCCCAGGTTCGCCTTTTCAATCGAGTTTTCAATAAGGCCGCCGGTGTCCTTTGCGGCTTCGGCGCTCTTGGCTGCCAGATTCCGGACTTCTTCGGCGACTACTGCGAAACCCTTGCCGTGCTGCCCTGCCCTGGCCGCCTCCACGGCGGCGTTCAGCGCAAGGATGTTGGTCTGGAACGCGATGTCGTCTATCACCTTTATCACTTTGCTTATCTGGTCGCTGGCGTCGTTGATTTCCCTTACTGCCTGCATCATCTGATCCATCTGCCCGCTGCCTGTTTCTGCCCTCCCTCTGATCGTGTCTGACAAATCGGCCGCTTCCTTGGCCACATGCGCGTTTTGGTTTATTTTATTCATCATGTCGCCTATGTCAGAAGAAAGCTCTTGGATCGTGGCTGCCTGCTCAGTCGAGCCTTGTGCGAGGGTTTGTGCGCCGTCCGCTATCTGCTTGGCGCCGGTAGAAACCTGCTGGGCCGAAATGCTCACGTCCGACATCATCTGGTTGAAGCTTTTGACTATGCTGTTCATCGAATTTTTTATGAACACGAAGTCGCCATGGAAATCATACGTGCTTTCTGTCACCAGGTCGCCGGCTGACAAGCCCTCCATCCTGTCGTTGATTTCCTTTACGTAGCCCTGAAGCTGCAGGTACGCCTGTTCAAGCGACCTAGCCAAAACGCCGACCTCGTCTGCCGAGCGGATGCCCGTAGCCGCGTGGGTGTTTGAAGTAACGCCAATGTCGCCGGTTTTGATTTTTTCCGCCAGCACACCGATTTTCTTCAAGGGCCTTGTGACTGCAAACATGCTGAAGACAAGCATCAAGCATATGCCGGCGACGCTGCATACGGCAGCAGCCAGCAGTATTAAGTTGAGCATGCTCTTTTGCTCAGCCAGGCTCTCGTCTATGTTTACCCCGACAAACAGCATCCCCAAGACTTCGTTGTCCCTTATAAGGGGCGAGTAGTGAGCGGAGTAATTTGACCCGAACAATTCAATATTGGACGCGTAGTCCTGCCTCCCGTTGATCACCGCCTGGATGACCGCGTCGCTCGCCTGGCTTCCTACCGCCCTGCTCCCGTCATCGTTGTGCAACGTAGTGCTCATGCGGGTGTCTCCGTTGAAAAGCGTGATCTCACATTCGGTTTGCTCTTTTATTTCGTCAACGTACTTGGGGTCAGCCAAATCGTGGCCGCATACGACTGCCCCGATTGTCCTCCCGGCTTGGTCCTTTATGGCTGCGCTGGCCCTGGTGGAGAGCCCCACGAGGCTGCCGCGTTCAATTGTGCTGACTCCGGTGCCGGTTTTGAGGGCTACTGACAACGTGCCTTGGTCCATGACGTTGTCGCCGGTCTGGTCGCTGTGGCCCCGCGCCATGACTATCCCGTTTGCGTCGCACAAGGTTATTACGTCCAGCCCTTCCATCGCGCCGTTCAGTACGCGTTTGAGCTCAGCGTTGTTGCCGGCGAGCACGCTTTCCTCTACATCGATCTCGTTGGCAATCATCATTGCACGGACGTGAGCTTCGTTTTGATACTCTTCCAGCACTTTGGCAAAGGCCTTGTTGGCAGCTTTGGCCTCAGCCCCTGTAATCTCGTTTAGCAGGGAATTTGTCTGCACTGAGACGATCCAATAGGTAATCGCAAGCATCACTACTATTATCAAAGTAACCATAAGCGAAATTTTCAACCCAAGACTTTTGATTTTCATCAGCAATTCCTCCATATTTAGAAATTAAGCACATTAATACTCTAAACCCCGTCCTGCCAATATATTCATCGTCATTTTGAGCGAAAACATGAGAGCTGCCCCTGTTTAATACATTATACTACAAAATGTTCAGTTTTTCTACATGGTATGCATCAAAAAAATAACCTTCTTGTCAACCTTCCCATGCAACGTCCACTTGGCACATCTTCATCGTAAGCAGCGCGGCCCTGTGGCTTTCTTCCGTCACGCCCGCGCAGCAGGCGGCGTCTACCTTTACGGCCGTTTCCGGCAGCTGCGCCTTGAGGATGAGCGCGTTTGAAACTACGCAGATGTCCGTACACAGCCCGCAGAGCTCGATCTCGTCAAACCCCCCTGCCGCAACCTGCGCTGCCAGGTCAAGCGAGCCAAAGCTCGGTTTGTCAAACACTTGGCATCCAGCCGCGTCAAGCCCGTCTGCTATTTTGTGCCCCTCTGTGCCCGCAATGCAGTGCGGGACCGGCAAATGCCGTCCTTCTTGTGTATCCAAGTAGCCGGCGCTGTGGGTGTCCCGAGTGAATATTATCGCGTCGCCCCTCTGCCTGTACTCCTCAACTTTCGCTTTCACGAAAGGCAATATCCGTTCTGCATGGGCAGAACCAAGGGACCCGGTGATGAAGTCGTTTTGCATGTCTACCACGATCAACAGCCTGTTCATACGTCAATTCCTCCTCTACAATGATTTTTCATTTGTTTTATGATCTGTTTATGTTAAATTTATAATCAATTTATGCTCAATTTATGCTCAATTACGTGCAGCTCCTGCTCTGCCGAGGCCCTCAGCTTTTCGCTCTCTTTGAAAGCATTCATCACTTCTTCCAGTGCTTCCATGGTGCCCGCATTGGTTTCTTGCAGTGCGCCGGCGGCGCCAAGCCTCTGCTCTACAGCACGCATGCTTGCGGCACCGAGGGCGAGCAGCGCCTGGGATTTCCACAGGGCAATCGAATTGGCGACAGCCGACTGGATTTTTTCGGCGAGCTCTGTTTCGCTGCCCTGAAGCATCTGTATCTGCGTTGCCATCTGCAGCGATATCTCCCGGCTCGCCTGCAGGCCTTGGAGCTTTTTTTCAAGCCAAATGCCTGCGTCCGTCAACCCTTGCGGTTCATGAGCATCTGCCTGGCACCTGATTTCCGCGATTTTCTGCTCAACTGCTGCGATGTGCAGCGAAGCCAACCTGCACAACTCCTGATTTTCATCGTACATTTTGCTGTACAGCACAATGCCCTTCATCATCTGTATCCTGATCTTCTCAAGCTGCAGAAGGGTTTTGTCTACCTTGGCTTCGGCTAACCTGTATGCGTCCGCGATTTTCTCTGCCATGTTTTCTGGTTTTGTGAACAATCTTGCTATTTTGCTGTTGCCATAGCTTTCGGCGTCAAAATCCCTTATCTGTGAAATCAGCAAAGAAAGCGCCGCCGCCGCTTCACCAGTCCTGTTGGCAGCAACGTTTCTCAGCACACTGTCGGAAAGCCCTGCAATCCCGCTCTGCACGGGCGCCCCGAACCTGATGATTGAGGCGGGGCTTGACATGTCGATGCTTGCTGATGTTCTTTCGGCTTGCCTTTTTTCATCTTCGCCGAGCATGGCATGCCTGAGCTCGCCTTTCAAAACCGCAACATCTATGTCCGTCTGGGCAAGCTCTGCTTTTTTCAGGCTGACGTTGCCGCTAAAGCTCGCTTGGATGTTGTTTTGCTTCAATTTGATCAAAAGCAGCCTCTCTTTGCCATCGGGGGTCCTCGTATAAATCAGCCTGCCGCTTCTCGACAAGCGGAGCTTTTTCATCAGAAATTTTGCGTTTTCTTTTTTTGCGCCTACAATTCCGGGGACGGCGAAATGCGTTTCCTTCGCTTCTATGACGTACCTGGGGTTTTTAATCTCAGAGAGCATTTCCACGAACGCCTCGCGAAAAACCGAATTTTCCTTCAATGTTGCATCCTTGAGGTAAAACCCGGTATGCCCGTAGCGTTTCAGAAACACCAGCTGAGCCTTAACGTTGACTGCATCCATGTGCTTCAGCGTGCTGAGTACCGCGCTTCCTGCAAAGTACAAAGCACCGTTTCTGAGCGTGAACACCGAGGGTGGCTTACCCTTAAGCACTGATGGCAGAGACAGCCAAAGTATCCTGCCGAGCCCTGTGAGCGACTTCATGAAGCCCAGCTTCCTAGTCCTTAGAGCCTCGCTGTCCGAATCGCCGCCTTCTGCTGCGCCATGGAATTTGCTTATTCTGATGGGCGAATAGCTTTTTAGCGCACTTGCCCAACGGCTGCGCATCTGCCCCCTGTCGAGCGCACAGCCCATCGTCGATTCGTTGAGCTTCGCCAATTCCTCTCCGCTGTACGTTTTTTCCTCGATGCCAAGCCGTTCAATGCCGTAGTCTATCAAGTCCCTGCTGGCGCCAACCCCTTCAAAGGCTTCAAACCGCCGTTTCAGCATTTCAAAATCCGGCCCGAGCCCATACTCGTCTTTCCCAAGTTTCTCCATGCAGACCAGGTGCCAGATGTTCGCGGATTTGTCCGGGTCGGGCGCAAACGTCCTGATGGCCCTGCCCCTGACTTGGTTGGACGTAACGAACGAGGCAATGGAAGTCGCCATTATGAGCGCGTTTACAAAGGGGGCGTCCCAACCTTCACCGATAAGTGCGCTGCTGCCCACCAAGACATTTACGTCGCTCTTTTCAAAAAGGCTTGAGACCACTCCGACCGCACTCTTTGCCGCCTTTCCCCTGAAGCTGACTTTGGCGTAACTGAAATCAAAGCTAAGCGCTTGGATTGAGACGTCCTCTTCTGCAGCCCCGAATTCGCTGACAACCCTCAGCAGCTGATCATTTAGCCTGGCAGGTATGATGGTTATCTCGCCTGTCAGCACGATGGCTTCTCCGGCATTGCTGCGGACCAGCTTTGCAAATATCGGTATGACGCCGACAAGCTTTATGTCTTCTTCGCCCCACAGGTCCAGCACATTTTGGTAAATGTTTTCAGCGATCACGACCAGCTTCAGCTTGTCTCCGAGGTTCTCCCTTTCCTTGCCGATGATCTCCTTGATGCTCTCCAGTTTCCCGACATTTTGGGTTATCCTCGCCTTCAAGCCTTCGGTGCCGCTCAAGGTCACTTTCCTGTCAGCTATTGCGCCGAGGGAGTTCAGCTCTTTTCTCACTTCTCTGAAGAAAGCGGCAAAATCCGAGTAGGATTTTGAGTCTGGCCCAAGGCAATAGCCAAGCAAGGTTTCCAAATCTGCCAAACTGAAGCCTGAAATGCTGGCTTCTGACAATGACAAGCCGTTTGAGGGGAATTTTGCGCCGTTGAAACGCAAAAACTTGAGCATCGCCAAGTAGTAGTCGAAATTGTCGAGGAAATAGTCCAGTTTCGCGTTGACGTCGATAATGCCCTCATGCAGCGACACGGCGGCTACGAGTTTTTCAGAAGACTTCATCTTTTCAACAAAACCGTTCAGCTTGAATTTTACCGCCTCGATGTCGCCCATCTGAGCCTTGTCTGGGTAATTGAAAAAAACGTAGTCCTGATGCTCGGCCAAGTTGTTTTTCAAAACCAGTTCCGGCACTGTTATTTCAACGTCGATGTTTCCGCAAAGCCCTATGTATTTGTTCCAGACTGCCCTGCTCATGTCGTATGGCGGCGTCGCGGTCAGTGAAATTGTCGTGGCCCCGCCAATGTTTTTAATCATGTCGTTTGCTGCGTCAAGCCAGGCTGCTTTCAGATGGTGGGCTTCGTCCAGTATTACGGTTTTTACCCCGGCCTCCCTGAGATTTTCCAGTACAACCGGCGGTTTGCCCTTTTTCGCCACCGCTGAATATTCGGCATACAGGGCCTGGTACGTTGTGACTGTAAGCAGCTTCGGGTTGTTAAGTTCATCGCTTACTTTGCCTGTTAAGTCAATACTTTCTGCAAAATCCGTTTCAAACCTGTCCAGCCACTGCTCCCTGAGCGCTACTGTTGGCGCAAGCACAAGCGCCGGCGCCCCGAATTCTATCATGATCTGCAGCCCCAGCGCGGTCTTTCCTGCCCCGGGGGCAGCCACCACATGTATCTTCCCGTCGTTTTCCAGATACTTTGGGATTTCCCCCAATGCCCGCGCCTGGTAATCACGGAACTGGTATTTGAATTTGCAGCCTGAAAAAACGCCCCCCATGCCAACCACCTAAAGCAGCTTGTTTTTCTTAAGCTCGGCGAACAATATTTCTATTTCTGCCCCTGTGCTTGCGCTGCTTTGAACTGCAACGCTTTCCAATATGCGGTCGAACGCTCTTCTTGCTTCCGGGACGAACTCCTCGATCAGTGCGGCGGTGCGGCTTGCCTCTTCGCTTGAAGCACAGCCCGCCTTTATGGCGACGTACTGGTTCAGTATCCCGGCAAGCTCCGGCAGGTAATAATCGATGAACAGCTTCGCCTTGGGTATTTTGCTGCCGCATTCTGTCAGGCACTGCAAGATTTTCTGCGTAGACCTGCATATCTCCAAAACATCCTTTTGGATTTTAAGGCCGGACGTCCTTTCGTAGATTAATTTGAGCTCCATAAGGGTCGCTTTCAGCTTTTGCAGGTATTCCAGATCGCTCCCTGCCTGCCCTGTTTTCACGTTTGTTTTTTTGAATACTGGCATTTTGAAACCTTTAGGTTTGCCCCTCCTGCCATTGCTGGCTTGTTTGTTTTATTATAGCAGAAACTCAAGCGTTTTTGAACAAAAGCATTATCAATTTGAAGCCAAACGTGTTATAATTTTGTATTGCGAAGGGACATGACATGAATGAAGCACACGCACAGATGATAGAAATCATAGAAGAAAACTACTCGTTGGGCAATGTCGTTGAAATTCAAGAAATTTTCGGCGGCTACACCAGCCGCGCTTTCAGGGCAGCTTTGGAGAAAAACGGAGAGCGCAAGAACTGGTTCTTCCGGGAGTATTTGAAGCCAAAACCCGAATCCGAGGTATTGTTTGAGCACAACCTCCTCCTTCACGCCAGAAAAAACGGCTTCGACAAAGGCGCCGTGCCCATGGCGGCAAAGGATGGCAAATCCTATGTGTGCAAAGCCCAAGACGAGGGCGGGCACCAAAGGCAGCGCTATTTCGCTCTGTACGAATTCTTGGCAGGAGACGAGCCTTACGACTGGATTGAAAACATAATGCCACAAAAGTCATATCTCGGCATTGCTGGCCTGGTTGCAGAATTCCACGATGCGGTATCCGATTTCGACCCTGAAGGCTGCAACGGCTCAGAGCCGCCAATCCTTGAATTCATAAAGGAGTTTCCCGAGAAATTCCTTTGTTACTACGAGGGCTGCATAAACGCCGGAATCAAAAATCGCTATACGGATTATATGCACAGCCAGCTGGACTGTCTTGAGGAAACCGCAAACAGGCTCTGTTTTGCAGATGCCAAAGCCGGGCAGCTTCCTGTGATACCGGTGCAGTGCGACGTGCATCCAGGAAACTTCAAGTTCGCCGGAGACGAATGCGTGGGCATATTCGATTTTGAAGCAGCAAAGATGGACTTGCGTCTGTTTGAAATAGCCCTCGGCGTGTTCAACTGTTTTTCTTCGTGGCAGGAAAACTCTGACGGAGCCATTCGCCTGAGCGAGGCAAAAGAGTTCCTAAGCGCCTACAACGCAAAGCTACTTGAACTGGGCAGCAGCCTCCCCCCCTTGACGAAAACAGAAAAGCAGTATTTCCCCGAAGCGCTGCAATTGAGCAACATGTACATGGCCCAGTGGTGCATAAGGGTTTACTGCACTAACACGGCAGGCGACCCTGACGAATACTTTTGGTATCTTGAGCACATGATGCGAAGCATAAAGTGGGTCGAAGAAAACAAGGCCGGCATACTGGCAATGGCAGAGCAGCTTTAGCGGGCCGCCTTCATTTTTAGTCACTCATTCAATTCATGTCTTCAAACAGGTGCAAAAGCTGCAAACCACAATGCCCCTGCTGCGAAAGACAACAGATTGAGAAATGCCGACAGCATCAGCGATTTCGGCAAGCCGAACCTGCAGAGATAATTGTATACGGCGGCCTCAACAAAAACTGCCGCGATTTCTGACACAAGCAATGCCGGGCAGTATGCACCCTCTCCAAGCAAATTCACAGATACCAGCAACGACAAGTTCAGCGCCGGGTTCGTGAGAAGGTTGCACAAAAAGCTGTAATACACGTACCGCTTCTGCCTGAATACGATCAGGACAGCGGCGCCTTCAACGATAGCTGTTATCACAAAACATTCCAAGAACAGTAGATATGTCATCCTTCATCATCATTCTTCTTGCGGGCGGTTCTTATGAGCTTAACCGTTAGTACAATTAAGCCGACAACAAGCACGATAATAAGAGCCGGAACGCCGAAAATGAACAGCAGCACCAATGGGCCTCCCGCGTCAAACATCGTATTGTTAATTCTTTTGTATTTTTTCACTTTTTCACCTCGCCTTTCCATCAAGCACAAAGCACAGACACAACGCTGAAACAACTGTAAGCACCGCAAAAACAGCGGACGGGTTCGCAACTGACATGAAAAACGTCGGCACGTTCCCACAAAGCAGTGCCAGCGTGGTTATTCCGAACGAAAGCCCCGGGCAACGCGGCAGCACTGACGCTATCGCGCAAAGTGTCACGGGCATGTTCATGTTGAACAGAGCGATGCCAATAATAAAGGCCCAGGGGCTCGCATACCAAAAGGCCAGCAAAACCGAAGACGACAGCAGGCTGAAGACAGCGACTTTTCTTGCTCCAATGCTGTCAGCCAAAAATCCTCCGGAAGCCTTGCCAAGAAACGCGCCAAGCGCCGGAAACAAGAAGAACGCCGGCGTTGTCCTCCATGCGGCTTGAGCTAGAATTATAGAGCCTGCAAACGAGCGGACCGCAATCGAAACCGACGGCAAGAAGACAATTGCTCCAAAACCAGCTTCTGGTTTCGTGACGGAAAACACGGCTTTTTCATTGCTTGTTTCCTTATGCCTGATGCAAAATGCGAAAATCAATACAGTGCAAAGTGCGAGAATGCCCATTGGGACATAAACGGGTAAAGAGCCGCCCTTCCCTGCTAAAGTTCCAACGCCGACGCCAAGCGCCCCAGCAGACACGAAAACGCCGCTCCTCGCCATTTTACCTCCGGCGTTGCGGAGGCAGTCAATCCCTCCACCGACATGAAAGCAGGCGTTCCCAAGCCCAATGAGAGCTATCGACGCCGCAGGGCATTGCATAAAAAACAGCCCTGCAATCAACAGAAAACAGCCTATGGCTTCAACCGGTGTTTTTCTGTGCGCGTCGCAGAAATAACCGATCAGAGGCTGTAGGCCAAAAGCCGTGACATTGTATGCAAGAAACCCTAAAGTCGCCGCTTTGTCCGAGTGGGTTCCGCTGGAATGCCACGCAAAAAGCATGAAGAAGCAAGAAAAATCAACACAAAAGTGTGAAAGCGTATAAACGATAAGAGAATTACGGTAAACAACATTCACCTCCCCTGCCAATTGTATCCTGTAATTTTGGCTTGATTCAAGCCACCCCGTGCCTGCTCCAAGAAACAGGCACGGGGAGCAAATGACGATTATTTTGTGTAATGGATGAAAAGGTCCAGCAAATCGAGCATGTCAATAATACCGTCTGAGTTGACGTCGCACATGCTCGCTGTTACGCCTTTGCCTCTTGAGTCGTTGACTTTGATCAAGGTGCTAAAGCCCGGGGTTTCCGTGTTGAATCCGCAGTACAGCAGCATGATGCCAAGATCCAGCGCGTCTACCTTGTTGTCCCTGTTGAGGTCGTATTTCGAGAAGACCCTCTGGTCGATGTTAGTCATAGCCTCGCCAATGCCGATTGAAACGTCAATGTACTTCGTCACATCGCCGTCAAGCCCCACTGCTTTAAGGCCTGTCAGCTTCATAGCCGTGTCGCCTTTGGCTCTCGGCGCAAACAGGAATTTAGCGATATCTTCTGTTTCCCAAGAACTGAGCCCATTTGAATCACCTGCCGGCAAACCGATGGTGACTGTGCCTTTCCATGCGCTGCCGCCAGCGTAACTCCAAGCGATGCCGTCAATAACGTCAAACCCGGAAAGCCCGATGACGCCTTTCCCGGCCAGCATGTTGCTGTCCACTTCAAATTCCAGCTCCACAGCCAGCAAGTCCTTGGCGCCGTGGACGGAAAGAGTGAAACAGACGTCGCCGTCGATGTCGCTCTCTTCGTCAGCGCTGAGTATGAACAGGTTTTCACCGGGTATGCTCGCCCAGTTTTCAAAAGTTGTGCTGATCAAGCGGATGCCGGTCAGTATCGATATCTGCGAGGCCCTGTTGCTGGCCTGCTGCGCCGTTTCCCCTGGGTACTCGAGGAATGCAAAGCCTCTCGTAGCCTGCTGCGCTGCGGTGTAGGTGTTGCCAAAGTAGATGGAAGCAAGGTTTACCACTGCCACCTTGCCTGTTTCCATTATGATTTTAATGTCGCGCATCATTGTCCAGATGTCCGGCCCGCGCTCTTGAACCCTGTTCACGTTGTCCGGGAAAGGCGTGTTCACGTTAGTGAGGAACGCGCTGTCCACGCCGTCGGCGTCAATGTGCAGGTACAGCACGTCCACTTGGTCGGCCAGTTCTTTCAGCTTGCTTCGGAACAGCGCCTCGTCGCCAAGCTCCGCGCTGGAAAGCACGATCGTCCCTGCTTCTTCCAGATTGAGCATCTCGCCGAACGGCACTTCCTTCCCGCCGATTACGTCTACGCCCGAATCAAGGTCGCGGCCCGCGCCGTGCAATGAAGCGTCGAAGGGCTTCATCCCCTCGCCGGCGACCGCTTCCCACCATCCGTCTTCAAGGCCAACGATCGGTGCAAGGTCCATGCCTCCCATCGACCCTGAGAAGGTTGAAAATCTAGTGTTGATGTCACCGTGGGCGTCTAGGTAAATTATTCCGATCTTGGCGTCGTTGCCATACGCCTGGCGAAGGCCTGCGGCAGTTCCGACTGCGTGTACGCAGTTTGAGCCGACGACGAAGACCCCATTGCCCTCGGTCACCCCTTCGCGCACCTCGCCTGCAATGTCTCTTGCCAGCGCTATGTAGTTCGGTATGCCAGGATACTTTACGGCAGCCTGCGCCTCGGTCAGGCGCAGTTCAGCAATATTGTACGGGACTTTTGCCTTGTCGTATATCCCAGCCAGATGGTAGTCGTCAAGTTCGCGCGGCGTAACTATGTAGTCTGTTCTTAACGTGTCCGTGCCGGGGCGCACAGTGCCGCGAAGGGACTCGGGGTACGTTCCGCTTGCCACAAGGTTTCGCCCGATGAAGCCGGCTCCGGCGCTGGTCAGAAGCTCTACCACCTTGAGCCCTTCCATGTTGCCGCCGGGAGCGGGAGCGATGGCTGGCGCTTCCGGAACAGAGGCGCCTGCCGGGGCGACCATGTAGCCCCAGTTCTCAAAGGCAGAGCTGATCATGCGGATGCCTGTCAGAATCGCAATCTGCGAGGCCCTGTTGCTGGCTTGCTGCGTCGTTTCGCCCGGGTATGCAAGGAACGTGAAACCTCGGGTCGCATGCTGTGCCGCAGTGTAGGTGTTGCCAAAGTAGATTGAAGCCAGGTTTATCACCGCCACCTTATCGGTTTCCATTATGATTTTAATGTCGCGCATCATCGTCCAGATATCCGGCCCGCGCTCTTGAACCCTGTTCACGTTGTCAGGGAAAGGCGTATTCACATTGGTGAGGAACGCGCTGTCCACGCCGTCTGCGTCAATGTGCAGGTACAGTACGTCCACTTGGTCGGTCAGCTCTTTCAGCTTGCTCCTGAACAGAGCCTCGTTGCCCAGTTCGGCACTGGAAAGCACGATTGTCCCTGCCTCTTCCAGATTTAGCATCTCACCGAAAGGCACTTCTTTTCCGCCAATTACGTCGACTCCCGAATCAAGGTCGCGGCCCGCGCCGTGCAAGGACGCGTCGAAGGGCTTCATCCCCTCGCCGGCGACTGCTTCCCACCATCCGTCTTCAAGACCAACGATCGGCGCAAGGTCCATGCCGCCCATCGACCCTGAGAAGGTTGAAAATCTAGTGTTGATGTCGCCGTGGGCGTCCAGATAAATTATACCGATCTTGGCGTCGTTGCCGAACGCCTGGCGCAGGCCTGCAGCAGTCCCGACGGCGTGTACGCAGTTAGATCCGACAACAAAGACCCCATTGCCGCCGTCCAGCCCCTCGCGCACCTCGCCAGCAATGTCTCTTGCCAACGCTATGTAGTTTGGTATGCCAGGATACTTTACGGCAGCCTGAGCCTCTGTCAGGCGCAACTCGGAAACATCGCAAGGAACACCCGCTTTATCGTATATACCAGCCAAGTGATAGTCGTCGAGCTCGCGCGGTGTAACTATGTAGTCCGTTCTGAGGGTGTCGCTTCCAGGGCGCACCGTGCCCCTTAGCTCCTCCGGATACGTTCCGTTGGTTACAAGGTTTCTCCCGATAAAGCTGGCACCGGCGCTGGTCAGCAGCTCCACCACCTTGAGCCCTGCCAGTTTGGCAGGCCCGTCACCGGCTGCGGCAGCGCTGCTGGTATATGCAAACGCTGTAGGGCAGGCTAACGCAATGATCAATGCAGCTGCTAGAAAAACCCTAATTCTTCTGTTATTGCTAAATCCCTTCAAAATATTAACCTCCTTGAAAAATATTGCCGCTTTTGTTCTGGAGTTGTGGTTCTCTTTTTTCAGCCTCGTTGCTGTCGCGCAAAGTGGTTAAGCGGCCCCATTTTTTATGCAGGAGCATCGCGTTTCACTTATCACCCCTCCCTATGAAATCTAATATTCTTTCATGCAAATACTATACATCTTGTGGTTGGGTTAGTCAAGCAAATCATCATGGTGTGTAGTTCTTTGAAAATATCATTCATGAAAAAATACGTGAAATCAGCGACTGGTGCCCGTGAAATCAGCGACTGGTACCCGTGAAATCAGCGACTGGTACCCGTGAAATCAGCGACTGGTGCCCGTGAAATCAGCGACTTTTTTAAAAAATAAGCGACATTCTTTTGTAATTGTGTTATACTCTTTTTACAAGGGAGGCTCGAAAAGCATGCAATTGATTAAAAGAAACGTTGAAGCCATTGTAAAAGATACCATGAAGGACACGCCCGTGACAGTGATACAGGGTGCACGACAAGTCGGCAAGTCAACTCTTGCCTCGATGGTAACCGAGGATATTGACCATATAAGCGTAACGCTGGATTCAGAGGAGACGCTGGCGGCAGCAAAAGAAAACCCCTTTGAATTTGTTTCGCAGTTTCAAAAGGGGATTATGATTATTGACGAAGTGCAGAAATGCCCTGAATTGTTGAACGCCATAAAGCTGTCAGTAGACAAGGATCGGAAGCCCGGACGGTTCTTGATTACCGGTTCAGCAAACATTTTGCACCTAAGAGGTGTAAATGAATCTCTTGCAGGCCGTGCCGAAACAATTTTGCTTGAGCCCTTCAGCGTAGGCGAAATCATGGGAACGAGAGAAGATTTCGTATCAACGCTCATCCAGCAAGACGCATTGACGAAATTGCGGCTGGCGCAGCCGCTGTCACGCGCCGAATATGCAAAACTCATCGAACGCGGCGGATACCCTGACGCATACGGCCGCACCGCAAAACGCAGGAAGGCTTACTTCAAAAACTATATTTCCCGCGTCCTTGACCACGATGCCGACGAACTATCAGGGCTTGTACACCTTGACCGATTGCAAAAACTGTTCTCCGTGCTCGCCGGCAACTCTTCGAAAATATTCGTTCGGGCAAATGTATCCCACTTAGTTGGAATACCTGAGAGCAGCATGAATGGATACATACGCTTGCTTGAAGACTTACGCTTGATCCACTCAATTCCTGCATGGGGGAGGAACTATTCCAAGAGGGCGATCAGCAAGCCTAAAATTGTCGTATCGGACACGGGGCTTTTGTGTTCCTTGCATGGGATAAGCTCTAGCTTCATTGCAAATATCGAAAACGGCAATGAACTCGGTCCGCTTCTTGAATCGTTTGTTATAACAGAAATTGGCAAACAGCAAGCATGGTCAAGCTACGACTATTCGCTGTTCCATTACAGAGATACCGACAACAAAGAGGTCGACCTTGTGCTTGAACTTGCCGACGGAAGAGTTGTCGCGGTAGAAATAAAAGCGTCAAGCTCTTTTTCACCAAAAGACTTCGCCGGGTTGAAGGCAATAAGGAATGCGTTGGGCAGCAGGTTTCACTGCGGCATAGTGCTCTATACCGGAACAGACGTACATCCTTTTGGGGACAGGTTGTTCGCTGCGCCAATCAGCACCATATGGCAATAACCCTGTTCGTGTTCGTTCCAGTCCATACGGACTTGTCTATCCGCTATCCCTTTTTGCGCCGCCGTTCTTTCTCTGCTGCCTTGAAATTGTAAACCGGCTTGATCCTGCCTGTTATCTCTGCCGTAGGGTCAATCTGGCTGATGATCTCATCCATGCTTTTGTACGCCATTGGTGATTCGTCCAATGTGTCACGCACCACGCAGGTGGAAAATATGCCGCTCATTTCTGATTTGTATTGCTCCATGGAAAGCTCGTGGAACGCTTTGGAGCGGCTCATCAAACGGCCGGCTCCATGGGGCGCAGAGCAGTTCCAATCGGGATTCCCTTTGCCGGTACAAATCAGGCTGCCGTCGCGCATGTTGATGGGGATCAACAGTTTTTCTCCCGCTTTAGCCGAAACAGCGCCTTTTCGAAGAATCATCGAATCCGTGTCGATATAGTTGTGTATAGTTGTAAATTGTTCAACCGGGGAGAGCCGCAAACCGACGAGGATGGTGTCCACCATGGCTTTGCGGTTAAGCACGGCAAAACGCTGGATGATTTTCATGTCATGTATGTAATCGTCAAACAAAGGGCCTTCCACATACGCTAAGTCCTTCGGTACAGGGATTGCGGCCTGCGCTTTTAGAGACTTCATGGTGCTTTGAATTTCCTGCGCCCTGCCTTTCGATTTCAGTTCGGCAATAACTTCCGCAAGCTGAAATTGAGCGTTGCCGCAGAGGGCGTTGTACCCCTCGGTTTGATAGTGCTCCGCTACCTCGCAACCCAAATGGCGGCTGCCGGAATGCACCACCAAATACAAAGTGCCGTCTTCGCCTTTGTCAACTTCAATGAAGTGGTTGCCACCGCCAAGGGTTCCGATGCTGTGTATTGCACGGTGCAGATTGACATTGTGGGCGCAGCGCAGCTTGCTCAAGTCAATTTCATCTGCCAGCTTGTGGGCGCGGCTGCGCACATCAAAACCGGAAGGGATATTTTGACGAATGGCTTTATCCAGCCGGTCAAAGTCAAGTTCGCTGATGTCCAGCTTGACGGTTTCCATTCCGCAGCCGATGTCCACACCCACCATGCCGGGGACGATTTTGTCGGTGATGGTCATTGTAGTGCCAATAGTGCAGCCCATCCCTGCGTGGACATCAGGCATAATGCGGATTTTACAGTCTGCAAAAGCATCCTGATCGCATACAGCCTTAATTTGAGCTGCCGCCGTTTCTTCTAACTGGGCAGCATAGCATTTAGCAGTGTTGTGAGCGCCATTTATCGTAATCATAAGGATTCCCCTCTTCATTTACCTCATTATTCTAGAGTTTCAAACCGCTTTGTCTTTATGTTCACGCGCACCGGAAGCAATGGATTGGACGAACCGAACTGCCCGTCGCCTTTTCTTAAGTCATCATAAATTGTATAAACCCAATCGCCCGCCACACGGAAATAACCATAGTCATCTGGCGGGTCAAACAAACCAAACTTATCAAGGCCATCCTGTCCCACCTGCTCAACTTTGCCGCTCATAGCTTGTATCATAACGAAACACTTTCCATTGGTCAGAGTCGCCTTGCCCGATTTCCAAACCCTTCTCTTGCGTCCAAGACGTATTCAAATTTAAAAGCATGCTATAGCTCCAAGTCATAGGAAATTAAGTAATATCCTTGTAAACCAATAAAGGATACTGAGCATAGTGCCCCGGCAAACCCTTATCTTCAGTAAGCCAAT
>WRJV01000342.1 GCA_009778415.1 Clostridiales bacterium
GGAAATGAAAACCCTTTTCCCTATTATATAAATCACGAGCCAACTCCCAACACTAATACCCAAAATACCTCACACCAGATTCGAATACCTTCTGATCGTAGTTTCCAGGCAGGTTCTTGTACAGGTTCGTCCCTATCCTCTCGGAATGAGCCATTTTTCCCAGTATCCTACCGTCCGGAGATGTCACAGCCTCAATTGCGCAGACTGAGCCGTTTGGGTTGAAGAGTGTGTCCATGGACGCGTTCCCGTCAAAGTCGCAGTACTGTGCGGCTATTTGCCCGTTTTTGATCAGTTCGGCAACCAGCTGTTCGCTGCAGGCGAACCGTCCTTCGCTTTGCGATGCAGGGACTGTGTGGACATCCCCTGCATTGACGCCGGCAAACCAAGGCGATAAGACGGAGGACACCCTTGTCATGACCATGCACGTCAAGCCTCTGCCCGATTTGTTGCGCGCCAGCACCGGGTTTCTCTCGTTTGGCTCGACAATCCTGCCGTATGGCACGAGCCCTAGCCTGACAAGCGCTTGGAACCCGTTGCATATCCCGAGCATGAGCCCGCCCCTGTTTTCCATCAGGTCTGCTATGGCTTCCTTTATTCTTTCATCTCTGAACACCGCAGCGATGAATTTTCCCGAGCCATCGGGCTCGTCGCCGGCACTGGAGCCTCCGGGGATCATAACTATCTGGCTCTTCCTGATTTTATCAGCCAGCTCGGCGATTGAATCTGACAGCATGGTTGGGTTCAGGTTGCGCAGTATGTGGAGGCGGACGTCTGCTCCGGCTTTTTCAAATGCTGTCATAGCGTCGTATTCGCCGCTCGTCCCCTGGAAAACGGTGATTAGCGCCTGCGGCTTTGCGATCTTGACTTTGGGTGAAGCCTTGCTTTTATCGGTATAGGCTATGTTTTCCACAGGAGTGCTGTCCTTTTTGTGCTTGAACTCAGGCATCCTCGTCGGGAAAACATCTTCAAAAGGCGCCGTCCATTGCTTGATGGCATCTTCGAGTCTGGCTGGCAACGCCCCTTCAATCGAAATCTTCCCGTCTTCTGTGGTTGCTCCGAGTTCTTCGTATTTTATCCCGGCAAACATGCTCTCCAGGTTTTCGTCTTCTGATATTTCAAGGACCAGTGCTGTGCAGTCAGGCTTGTACAGCATTTCGTCCTCCATGCGGCAGGTTTTGAAACCGATCCCGTTGCCGGCGGCCATTTTTACAAGGGCGATAAAGATTCCGCCCATCCCCACAGCGTTTGTTGACAATATCCGTTTTTGGGTGGTTAGGAGCGATATCTTCTTCATGTTTTCCTTGTACTGCCTGAAATACGGCACACCGTCTGCGTCGTAAGCTGATCGGACAAGGACAATTTTGCTGCCTGGTTTTTTGAATTCCGTCGATATTATGTTGTTTGCATCTGTGACGCTTACCGCAAACGACACCAGTGTCGGCGGTACGCTCAAATCCATGAACGTGCCAGACATGCTGTCTTTGCCGCCAATCGAAGGCGCCTCAAGCTCCAGCTGCGCTTTGAGCGCCCCCAAAAGCGCAGCAAAAGGCTTGCCCCAGCTCTCTGGGTTTTTCAGTTTTTCAAAGTATTCCTGGAAGGTGAGCCTTATGCTTGACATGTCGCCGCCCATGGCTATAATTTTTGTAATGGACTCGATTACCGCGTACATCCCGCCGTGGAACGGGCTTGCTTTTGATATTTTGTGGTTGTAGCCGTACGCCATTAGTGTCGCAGTATTTGTTTCGCCGCCCAAAACCGGTATTTTCGCTGCCATTCCCAGCGCCGGCGACAGCTGGTGTTTGCCACCAAGCGGCACGAGGACAGCCGCAGCCCCGGCAGAGCTGTCGAACATTTCTACAAGGCCTTTCTGGCTGCAGCAGTTCAGGTCGGCAAGCAATTCCTGCGGCCCTGCTTTCGGCGGTGCGACTGCTGAGTCAAGGCTGGCTGGCGGGGCCACGGACACTTTCGCTTCTTGGGTCACGCCGCTTGTATTGAGGAACGCCCTGCTGATGTCGAATATCGGTTTGCCCCTCCAAAATATCCGGAACCGCCCCGTGTCTGTCACTTTAGCTATCACCGTCGCTTCTAGGTTTTCTTCCTCTGCATATGCGATGAAAGCGTCCTTGTCGCTATCTGACACGACAACCGCCATCCTCTCCTGGGATTCCGATATTGCCAGCTCTGTCCCATCGAGGCCATCGTATTTTGCCGGTACGAGGTCAAGGTTCGCGTCGATGCTGTCGGCCAGCTCGCCAACTGCTACTGAAACACCGCCAGCTCCGAAGTCGTTGCATTTTTTTATCAGCGTCGCGGCTTCCTTCCTCCTGAAAAGCCTTACGATGTTTCTTTCTATCAGTGGGTTGCCCTTCTGGACTTCAGCCCCGAAATCCGCTGCGGAGTCTTCCGTGTGGCTTTTGGACGAACTGGTAGCGCCGCCGCAGCCGTCCCTGCCTGTCCTGCCGCCGACCAGGATGATGGCGTCTCCGGGCACCGGCTTCCCTCTTTTCACATTGCCCGCCGGGGCGGCGGCCATCACTGCGCCAAGCTCCATCCTCTTCGCCACGTACCCTTCATCGTAGATTTCCGTTACTTGCCCCGTCGCCGCGCCAATCTGGTTCCCATACGAGCTGTACCCTGCCGCTGCGTCCCTGGTGATCTTCCTCTGCGGGAGCTTTCCCGGCAAGGTGTCCGCCACAGGCGTCCTCGGGTCGCCGCACCCGGTGACGCGCATCGCTTGGTATACGTATGCCCTTCCCGAAAGCGGATCCCTTATCGCGCCGCCAAGGCACGTGGAAGCGCCGCCGAAGGGCTCTATTTCCGTGGGGTGGTTGTGGGTCTCATTTTTGAACATGAGTAGCCAGTCTTCGTTTTCACCATCGACATCAACATCTATTTTTATGCTGCACGCGTTCACTTCGTCCGACTCGTCAAGGTCCTTTAGCAGCCCTTTTTTCTTGATGTGTTTTGCGCCTATGCAGGCTATGTCCATCAGGCATATGTCCCTTTCCTCGCCGCCGTAGACTTCGCCACGCACTTTCAAATACTCTTCAAAAGCTTCACTGGCCAGCTCTGCCCCAGCTTCAAACTCTATGTCTGTGAGCCGCGTCAGGAAAGTGGAATGCCTGCAGTGGTCCGACCAATAGGTGTCTATAGCCCGAAGCTCTGTTATTGTCGGGTCGCGTTTTTCCTCGCTTGCGAAGTAGCCTTGCACAAAGGCTATGTCGTCGTCGCTCATTGCAAACCCCGACGCTTCTTTGAATTCCAAGAGTTCGTCTCTTGTGAATGATGCGAACCCGTCAATGGTCTTGATATCGCCCGGCTGGGGGATGTCAATTGCCAGCGTGCCTGGTTTTTCATGCCCAACCTCCCGAGAGTCCACCGGGTTTATGCAGTATTTTTTCACAGCCAGCACTTCTTCACCTGTCAAATCGCCCTCAAGCGCAACGACTTTCGCGCAGCTTGCCAAGATGTCTGCGGCTGGTTCGAGCAATTGCAGTATTTGGCAGGTTGAATCCGCCCTCTGATCGAACTGCCCCGGCAAATACGAAACCGCAAAAGCGGAATGCGGCAAATCGCCCGGCAAAATTTCGTCGCGCGCTATGTCTGTCGCCGGTTCAGCGAAAACTTCGCATCTCGCCCTTTCGTAGGTTTTCTCGCTTATCCCTTCGATGTCGTACCTGTTTAGCACCCTAACCCCGGTGAGGCCCGGCAATTCGAGGCTCTCTTTCAGCTCCTCAAAAAGCCCCCTGGCTTCTATGTCAAAGCCTTTTTTCTTTTCAACATAAATCCGTCTGACCATATTTGTTTCCTTTCGTTTTTACTGTAACTCCGCCAAGTATGTTTACAGGTACTGTGTCTGTATCGTCGTAAACAATGATTATGATATCATCAATTCCTCAAAAAGTCCATTGCTCTGCACACGGCAATGAAAAATTGCAGCAAAAAACCTTGTACATTCGCGCCTGGTTTTGGTATATTGTATTTATATGCAAAAGGAGGTTTGTCTGCAAATGAGTAAAACTGCTCAGCTGCTCATCATATTCGCTGCAATGTGCTGGGGGCTGATTGGAACATGTACGCGGCCGCTGGGTGCCGCCGGTTTCTCTTATGCCGAGGTCGCTGCGGCAAGGTGCCTGATAGCTTCGGTGGGGATATTTGCATTTCTGCTGCTAGCAGACAGGGGGAAAGCAAAAATCCACCTGCGGGACGTCCCGGTTTTCGCCTGCATGGGAGGCGTGGGAATCGCCCTAGGGTTTCTGTGCTATTTTTATACACTTGGTACGATAACGATGTCTGCCGCTGCTATCCTCTTAAATACGGCGCCCTATTATGTAATGCTGATGTCAGCTCTGTTTTTTAAAGAAAAGATTACCATGCGAAAATTCGGTGCGCTTATCACTGCTTTTGCCGGCTGCGTTATGACGGTTGGCTTTTTTGACAAAGGCGACATCTCTTTCATCGGCGTCGGCATGGGGCTTCTCTCGGCGTTATGCTATTCGCTTTACACTATTTTTGGAAAGGCGACGGTGCAAAAATACAGCCCGCTCACAGTCACTGCGTACACTTACGGCATGGCCAGCGTTTGCTTGCTCCCTTTGTGCAATTTCGGCCATGTGATAGGCATGTTTGGCGAAAATGCTTCAAACATTGCCCTTTGCCTTGTTCTCGGGCTGCTTATGACGCTGCTCCCATCTGTCTGCTACATGAAAGGCCTTGGGAAATTGGAACCCAGCAGGGTTTCAACGCTGGCCTTCTTCGAGCCGCTGACTGCCTCGGTGGCGGGGTTTTTAGTGTACAGCGAGGAACTGTCGCTGATAAAAATAACCGGCATAGCGCTTATTTTTCTTTCGGTCCTGATACTCAACCTGAAACCCGGCACACGCGAAAAGCTGCCCGGTTGACGGCAGCTTTTCGCGTTGCGGACAGAGGGGCGGTTCTTGTAGCGTGACACAAGAACTGTCCCCTTTTGTCACTTACTTGGTGTAGTGGATGAACAAGTCGAGCAGGTCGAGCATGTCGATGATGCCATCGTCGTTCACGTCGCACATGCTTGCGGTGACGCCGTTGCCCCATGCGTCGTTTACTTTGACCTGGGTCGCCCATTCAGGCAGGTCGCTGATGAAGCCGCAGTACAGCAGCATGATGCCGAGGTCCAATGCGTCAACTACGCCGTCCCTGTTCAGGTCGTACTTCGACTTTGCTATTATCGTGGTGGCTGTGCCGTTTACTATTATGGATCCAACGTATTTTGTCGTGTCGTCCAGCAAGCCTACGACCCTAGCGGATGTCAGAGTCATGGCAGCGTTGCCAAACCCTTTGGGCGTGAATATGAATTTCGCGATGTCCACAGGTGCCTGGGACGTCAAACCCTTCGTGGTTCCGGAAGGCAGCGCCAGTGTCACTGTGCCCTTCCAGTTGTTGTCGCCGGCATGCACCCAGAGGATGTTGTTCATGTTGCCAAACCCGGAAAGCCCTATGAGGTTTTTGCCTGCCAGCATGTCGCCGTCTATTACGAACTCAAGCTCCACAGCCAGCACGTCCTTGGCGTTTTCAAGCGACACGGTGTATTCTACGTCGCCGCTTATGTAACTCACTGTGTCTGTGCCTGTGCTGACTATGACCTTGTCGTATATAACCGTCGTCTGCCCGATCAAGTTTGCGCCAAGTTCTGCGTTCCAGATATCGTGGTTCGCGAACTGTATGCAGCGCTTGTTGGCGCTGGTTTCTTTCGGGTCGTTAAGCTTCAGGTAGATGTCGTACTCGCCGGTAGGCACCTCGCCGAATTCACTCATGTCGACTGAGAAGTTCAAATCGCGCCATGATTCGACGTTGTCTGCCCTGGTGTTGCCGTTCGCAGCGTTCAGCCAGTCTCTCGCGTCAAGGTCCGTAAGCGCTGTGTATGTGCCCGAGCCATCCTTGGCTGCCAGGACTACCGCCACGTTTTTCCTGTTCACTACGTTGCCAAAGCCTACGTTTTGTATCTTCCCTTCAAAGTTCAGTACGCCGTTTTGCTCTGCCCATTCGCTTGCGCAAGCCTCGCGCAGAAGCAGCCTGTAGCCCAGCCTGTCGCGCATGTACTCCAGCCCGGTTTTGCCGTCGTAGACCGGGTCGAAGTATGCCGTCTTTGTCGGGCCCGTGTATGGCTGAGACGTCGAGCTTGACGCCGGGAACGTTACCGACTTTCCGATGTTCGCTTCGTTGTAGACAACATCGTTCCAGCGCTGGTAGGCGCCGTGCCTCATGTTCAAAACAGTTGTCCTGAAATCAAAGGCTTCGATGATGGCGCCAGGCAGTGTGCCGTAAACATTGTTGCCGATCCCGCCTTCGCCTTGATAAATCGTGTTCTGGTTTTTGATCACGGTCAAATTCCTGTAGCGGTTGAAGGTACCGGACGAGCCGCCGGTCTCTGAGAGCGAGCCGTTTTCATCCCAGTTGGCCGCATAACTGTCGTCGAAAAACCCTATGCGAGCCTCTGGCGTGCCTCTTGCAGGCGGCGGCATGGTGTCTATGTTGGTAAAGGTGTAGTTTGTTCCGTATGTCAAATTGTACCACGCCATGAACCCGCCCACGTGGGTTAGGAGTATGCGCGAATCGGGGACTGCGTCAAGGTAAGCGTCAATAAGCTTCTTGTACTCTGCCCGGTTTCGGGCAACAGTCGAGGAGTGCTGTTCGCCCCATGGGCCGAACATGCCCGTTTTGACGCACATTATTATGTCTTCGTACTCGTACAGAATTGGCTTGAGCTGCCAAATGTGATACTGTATCCAGTCTTGGTCCGTATGGCCGGGCACGTTGCACATGATGTTTGGATTGTTGGGGGCTAAAAAGTTTGGCTCAGGCCCAAAGATGAGGTGCTCGCCGGTGCCTTCGACATAGTTGAAGCCATTCCCGTCATAGGAGAACTTCACGAAAGCTACGCCGTTGCCGTCCCTCACCGTTTGAAGCAGCCCGCGTATGTAGTCGAGCGCGTACTGTGTAAGTGGCTGGGTCACTCCGGTCCTGGCTTCTCCCGCTGGGCCCACGAACAATCCGTCGCCGCCGGACCTAGGGTCGTAAGCAAGCCCGGCTTCCCTGCTGAGGAACGCGTTTGATGAAAAGTTGCACAAGTCAAAAGTCATGAAAGAAACGCCTGGAAGTGCGGAAATCCCTGAACCTCCAACGTAGTTTGGAACCCTGCTCGTGCCATTGTAGAATTCTGTCGCTTCGATGTCGTCGCCTTCCACTGTGCCAATTATTCCAGGGCCCACCAGCGTGGCGCCATGGTACAGGACGTCGTTTTCGTCAACCGGGACCCTGTGGTCCACTTCCGGAGTGGCGCCAAAAGGCGTAGCGGTACGCTGCCACCTGCCCCTGTATGGCCCCCTGTCCGGATTGGGGATGTCAACGGGGTTTTCCGTGAAGTCCAAATCCTGCGGCACGAGCGGGGACACTTCCTGTCCATACCCTGGGCCATATAGGTCGATTTTGCCATAATCCATCGTTGCCCCAACCGCCACCGTCGAGGGCACAAGCACCATCGACAGGGCAAATGATAAGGCAATTACCGTTGCTAAGATTTTTTTGCTCTTTGTTGTCTTCATTTTTTTACCTCCATAATAAATAGCTTTGGTGACAGAGGGACGGTTCTTGTGTCACTTCGCGTGTCATAGGAACCGTCCCCTTTTGTCAACTTATTTGGTGTAATGTATAAACAGGTCGAGAAGGTCGAGCATGTCTATGATGCCGTCGCTGTTCACGTCGCACATGCTTGCGGTGACGCCGTTGCCCCAGGTGTCGTTTACCTTGACCAAGGCTCCCCAATCTTCGGTATCCTCGATGAAGCCGCAGTACAGCAGCATGATGCCAAGGTCCAGGGCGTCTACGGTGCCGTCCCTGTTCAGGTCGTACTTCGACCTTGCGATTATCGTGGTAGCTGTGCCGTTTTCAATTACGGATCCGACGTATTTTGTCGTGTCGTCCAGCAAGCCCACAACCTTTGCTGATGTCAGCGTCATTGCAGCGTTGCCAAACCCTTTGGGCGCAAATATGAATTTTGCGATGTCAACAGGGGCGAAAGAAGTCAAACCCTTCGTGGTCCCGGAAGGCAGCGCCAGCGTTACTGTGCCCTTCCATCTGTTGTCTCCTGCATGGACCCATAGGATGTTGTTCAAGTTGTCAAACCCGGAAAGCCCCACTATGCCGTTGCCTGCCAGCATGTCGCCGTCGATCTCGAACTCCAGCTCCACAGCCAGCACGTCCCTGGCGTTTTCGAGCGACACGGTGTAGTCTATGTCGCTGTTGATGTAGCTCACTGCATCGACGTTTGCGCTGACTTTGACTTTGTCGTATATCACTGTCGTCTGCCCAATCAAGTTGGCGCCAATGGCAGCGTCCCAAATGTCACCCTTGTTCGCAAACCGTATGCAGCGCCTATTGGCACTGGTTTCTTTCGGGTCGTTGAGCTTCAGGTAGATGTCGTAGTCGCCGGTAGGCACTTCGCCAAATGCGCTCATATCTATTGAGAAGTTCAAATCACGGTATGCAGCGGTGTTGTCCGCCCTGCAGTTTCCATCCTCTGCCGGCAGCAAATCCCTCGCGTCAATGTCCGTAAGCGCAGTGTAAGTTGCGCCACCATCTTTGGCTTTTAGTACGACCGACACGTTTTTCCTGTTCACTATAAGGCCGAAGCCGACGTTTTGGATCTTCCCTTCGAAATTCAGCGTGCCGTTTTGCTCTGCCCATTCGCTTGCGTTAGCCTCGCGCATCACCAGCCTATAGCCCAGCCTGTCGCGCATGAACTCCATTCCGCTCCTGCCGTCGTACATCGGGTCAAAGAATGCCGTAACAGTTTTCCCGTTGTGGGGGTAAGTGATCGGGGCAGTGACATTCGCCTCGTTGTAGACGAAATCGCCCCAAAGCCTATATGTGTTTTGGTTCCAGCTGGTATTCAAATGACTCGTATGGGCGTAAGCGGCCTCATAAGGGACGCTCGGGAACCTGGGATAGACTGTATTGCTGGGGCTGACTGATTCGCCGCCGTAGAAGTTCATCTGGTTTCTTATCCACGTCAAAGCACCGTCACGGCTGTACGTAGTGGGGGACAGCAACCTGTTCCCTTCAGAAAGCGAGCCGTTGTCAGACGGGCTGCTGCCGCTGCCGCCGCTAGAATAACTGTCGTTGAACATGCCTATCCGTTGCTGCCGCGTACCGCGCACCGGCGCCGGCGGCAAATTGACAAAGCTGTAATTGGTTTTGTACTCAACGTTCTGCCATGCCATGGCGCCTCCTGCGTGCGCCAAAATCGAGCGGGACTCCGGAACATAGTCGAGCAATGCGTTGATCAGCCAGTTGTACCCTGCCGCAGTTGAAGCATAGGTTGACGAGTGCATTTCGCCCCATGCGCCAAATATGCCCCCCTTGACAACCATGATGCAGTCCTCGTATTCGCTGAAAACACTCCCGATCTGCCAAAGGTGGTACTGCACCCAGTTTTTGTCCTCATGCCCAGGTATGCCGCACAAGTCAGACTGCGTTTCATTTTGCCCATTGACTCCTCCGGCTTCCCACCAGTCTCGGCCCCTTCGAGCCCCTGGCTCCGGATCGTGGATGACCCGGTCGTAAGTGACGCCGTTCACCGTGGTGTCAATATAGGTATAGCCTTGCCCATCGTAACTGAACTTCACTATGGCAACAGCCTCGCTGTCCCTTACTCTTTGAAGCGCCGCCCTAATATAATCCAAGGCAGCCGGCGTTATTGGCTGAGTCGTTCCATAGTCAGGTGCAAGGGTGCCCGCAGTGCTCCAAGGCCCCAGAGGCCTCCTGTTGAGCGGGGCGTTCGACGAGAAGTTCCTCAAGTCGAATTCCATGTAGATGATACGGCAGTCAGCTGAGACTGTGGTGCCTGTTATCGTGGCACTCAACGTTGGAAAGCCCGGCGTGCCGCCGTTGACTGGAATCACATAAGACTGAGGCCTGTAAAACCCCCTGTCCGGATTGGGAATGTCAACGGGGTTTTCGGTGAAGTCCAAATCCTGTGGTACGAGCGGTGACACGTCCTGCCCATACCCCAAGCCGTATAGATCAAGTTTGCCATAATCGATAGTTGCGCCTAGCGCCGCCGTCGAGGGCACAAACACCATCGACAGGGCGAATGACAACGCGACGACTAATGATAAGATTTTTTTGCTTTTTTCTGTTCTCATTGTTCACCTCCATAATAAAAAATCATTTTCGTCAGGTTGCTTTGCCTCTTTTGCCTTGAAGTTGAGGTTCTTCGCTTTCCTCCTTTCGTTTTATTCCGTTCAACTTTTTCCTGCCTTTATTGTATTATTCTTGATGAAAAACGTCAAACTATTTCTTGGGATTTGTTAAGGTTTTCTGGAATCAGGGGTGAGTTGAATGAAATGTCAACGAAACTGATTGGTGCCCGCGTTGGTTAAGAGAATAGAATTAGAATTAGAATCACAATCATAGCTTTCGGGCGTGTCACAGCCCGATATCCTTCAATCCGGCAACAATCCCAATATAGAATTCCCGAATGTCGCAAACCCCGCCCGCTTTAGGCCTTTTTGCGAAGTTCCTCCTGCGAAGGTCCACTTCGTCCACGTGGGAAATCCCCCTGCCGCCCGTTCCGCGCAGTATGCCCCTGAAGTTTGTCCACACTGCTGACTTGGCCGTAACCAGGCCGTCGTTTTCGCCTTCAACCAGCCCGACTATCAAGTTTGGCCAAAACATAATCAAATCGCTGAACGGGTTTTTCATGACGGGGGCGTAGCTCTGATAGTAGACGGCATCGGCGTCAGGGTTCTGTGCGTTGAATTCCTTCATGTAACCTGTGGAAAATTGCCTGCTCGCTGTGAAGAAGTCGGGGTTTTTGTCCCCAAGCGTCCGGCAAAACAAATTCACCAATACGGCGGCTACCCGAAACAGCCCTGTTGGCAGCTTGCACAGCAAGTCGATGGTCTTTGAGCCGTGGTGAGGGGTGGCGACCGTGGTCAAACTGGCCACTTCTGCTGCCATCTCCAATGAAGATATCATATAGCGGGCGTCAAGGCCGCCTTTTGAATGGGCGACAATGTTGACTTTTTCGCTGCCTGTCTCTGCAAGGGCTTGCCTGATGTTGCCGGCAAGCACTGCTGCGTTGTATTCGATGCTACCCCAGCTGTCTTGGTGCCCATAAAAAACCGCCGCGCCCTGTTCTTCAAGCGCCGCAGGTATCCTTCCCCAGTAGTTTATGTGCTTCTTGTCGCGGAAGCCCGCGCCATGCACCATCACGACAGGGTACTTCGTGTTGCAGGCCATGTCTAAAGCCCCCTGTCTTTCAGCTGGCTAACTAGATCGACATAGAACTCGCATACGTCGAAGCCTTTGATGTCTTTTCGCGTGAGGTCAATCATGTCGCCGTGGGAAATCCCCTGCTTGCCCGGTGGCGCAACTATGCCGAGAAAATTCCCCCATTCCATAGACACCACAGCAACCAGCCCGTCGTTGTCGCCTTCTGATGATTTTATCATGCGGTAGCCTAGGCTGAGCGGAAAGACTGCGCTTTTATGGGACCCCATCTTTGAGCCCACGCTTTGGTAATAGACCCCGGGGTCGTTTGGCATGCGCTGGTTGAGCGCGGCGCACTCGGTGTCCGTGAGGTTGGCGAGCCCGCCCATGAAATCCGGGCTGTCGTCTCCAAGCACCGTGAACAGCGTTTCATAGTTCTTTTTGATGTATTGCAGCGCTTTTCCGGGAACGGCCTTTAGAATTTTCCTTACGCTGTTGCAGCCATAGTGCGGAGTGCAAACGGTAGTCAGCGAAGCCACGTATTCCGCTGCTCCAAGGCAGCTTATAGCGTAACGGCTGTCCAGCCCGCCCTTCGAGTGGGCGATGATGTTGAGCTTTTCGCAGCCTGTCTCAGAGACAATCCCCTTTATGCATTCTGCCAACTGAGCGCCGCACTCTTCGACGGGCGCCGAGGATTCCTGGTTCCCGTAATAGCAGGCTGCCCCATTCGCTTCAAGCTCTTTAGGGATGCGCCCCCAGTAGTTGAAGTTCTTCCAGTCGCGGAAGAATATGCCGTGTACCAAAAGAAGCGGGTATTTCGTCTTGCACACCTCCTGGTGGCGCCGGCTTTCGTTTGTGTCCATTTTCTTTGAAGCAAACGTGTACTCGTTTATTGCCGAACTGCAAAGTTTTTTCAGCCAGATGGCATTTAGCACCGGCATCCACCAGAAAAAAAATAGCAGCAATTTCGTTGATATGTCTGCTTGCCTGGACGCGGCAAAGATGCGGACAAAGCCGTTTATGACCACAATGCCAAGCAGTATCAAAAACACAACGGCGTTTATTGACAGCACCAAATAAACCGGGAGTATAATTTCAAAACCGTAGTAAGATTTATAAACAAGGGCAAAAACAACGGCAAATCCGGCAATCTCAACCAGCAGGCAGGCCATTGCCGTCAATATGCATTCCCTGCCGCCTATTAGTACCCGGAGCCGTAGGCGGTCGGATCGTTTTCCTCGCCCGTATGGGTATATGTTGAAACCCACGTAGAAGACAAGCAGCACAACGATCGCGCAGACCTTTACCACAACGGGGGAGTCAAAAATGTTGAACAGTATAAAGCTGTTGCAACACAGCAGCAGCAATATGCAGTTTGCGATCCTTTGGAGCAGTTTTTTCAATGTCATGACCGGTGCCTCCCTGTTTACAATGATTGGTCTGTTATCGTCACCTTTTCATATCAAACTCCTTGCAAAATAAGTGTTTCCATGCGCCCATCAGAAAAACTTCTGCCTTTTTGATCATAGCATTAACTGGGGTTGGTGTCAAATTTTCCGTTTTTATAAACCCGAAACAAGCAGTCAAGTCATATGAGGACACAAGTAAGCAAAAAGTGTTGAAATTGATGGAGAAACATTGTATAATATATATACTGTCTTAATTTAACCCATCTTAGCTATAACGTAGGCCGTTTTTCAAACGGCTAATTCAGTTGCGCAGTAACATGCGTATTGTGATCTCGATTGTGGGGATACCCCAATTATAGCAGGAGGCTTAATTATGAAAAATATGAAAGTAGCGAAAAAATTGATTGTCAGCTTCTTAGTCGTTGTAGTTCTGACAGGCATTGTGGGCGCTGTGGGCATTATGGGCATGATGCAGCTCAATAGTTCAATGAACAACATGTACAATATGCAGACTGTGCCGATGCCGTACATGACGAAAATCACGGAAATGATGCAGCGCCAGCGCGCTTGCCTCCGCGACATGATCATTGGCGCAGCCATAAACGACCATGCCCTCATTGACGATGCGAAAAACAGGGCAGACGGGTACCACGAAACTTTGATGGCAAATTTGGACCCTTACCGCGCAACCATAATGAATCCTGACGCACTGCCGATTTTTGACGAAGCCCGCCGCTTGTACGAAACAGACTTCAAAGAATGCAAAGACAAGATTTATTCGCTGGCAAAGGGCGGAACTGACGCCAGCGAAATATATACTGTCATGACCGGATACACCGCAAACATCAACAAAGTCGTCGAAAACTTTGACTTGATTTTGGACATGAAGGTACAAGCGGCAGCCGACGCCAGCACCAGCGGCGACGATTTGTACTCCAAATCGATGATACTCATCATCATCGCCCTACTTGCGTCTGCCGGCATTGCGCTCACCTTGGCATTTTACATCTCCGGATTGATTTCCAAGCCGCTCATCACTCTTTCTACGTTTATGAAGAAAGCAGGTTCTACAGGCAATATAACCATTGAGGGCAATGACGCTGCACTTATACAAAGCTACGCGAATGTTAGGGATGAAATCGGGGAGACAGTAACATCTGCCGCAGCGTTTATCAAGCACGTCACTACGACCGCGAAAAACTTGGAAACTATAGCAGACGGCGACTTGACCGTCGAAGTGGAGACGCTCTCTGCGGAAGACACCATAGGGAACTCCGTGAAGAATATGGTTGAAAACCTCAACAGCATGTTCGGGGAAATCAATTCGGCAACCGCTCAGGTCTCAACCGGCTCCAATCAAGTAGCTGACGGCGCTCAGTCGCTTGCCCAAGGCTCGACGGAGCAGGCGGCCACTGTGCAGCAACTGTCGTCATCCATCTCCGAGATAGCGGAAAAGACAAAGACAAATGCGGAAACAGCAGGCAAAGCCGCTGAACTTGCGAGCACAATTATGGAAGACGCTGAAAAGGGCAATCGCCAAATGGACGAAATGATATCCGCAGTGAGAGAAATCAGCGACGCTAGCCAGTCTATCGGTAAAATCATCAAGACAATTGACGACATCGCTTTCCAGACCAATATTCTTGCGCTGAACGCTGCCGTGGAAGCCGCTCGCGCCGGCCAGCACGGAAAGGGTTTCGCGGTCGTTGCAGAAGAAGTCCGCAACTTGGCTGCAAAGAGCGCGGATGCTGCAAAGGAAACCGGCGACATGATTCAAAACTCGATGGCTAAAGCAGAACTAGGTGCCCGCATTGCGGGGGAAACCGCCGACAGCCTCAGAGAAATAGTGTCTGGCATAACCGAAAGCAGCCAGCTTGTAGGGGACATTGCAAGGTCGTCAGACGAACAGTCGCATGGCATAAGGCAGATCAACATCGGCATCGACCAGGTGGCTCAGGTAATTCAGCAAAACAGCGCGACTGCTGAGGAAAGCGCCGCCGCATCTGAGGAAATGAGCAGCCAGTCCAACATGCTGCAGGAGCTTATTTCACATTTTAAACTTAGAAGCGGAGGCTCCATTTACTCGGGAGCGCGCTTGCAGGCAGATGCGTAGTGCTCCAGGCGCAATTGCATAAAGAAAGCGCAGAGGGAAAAGTTTGGAACTGACAATGGCAGGGCTTGACCACAAACGTGCGGATCTTCGCGTTAGAGAAAAATTCTCGGTCACAGGCGAAAAATCCCGGTGCGTTCTGTCGGCAATCAAAGACAACGGCAACGTAGGAGGCTGCGTGGTCATATCTACGTGCAACCGTACGGAGCTTTACGCCTCCGTACGGGACAGCGGAGATTTTGAGCCGTCGCAAGCGCTTTGCGCTTCACTCGGCCGGGACTATGGCGAATTTGGGCATTTCTTCACCGAAAGGACAGGCAGGCAGGCGATGGAGCACCTGTGCCGCGTGGCATCCGGGCTGGATTCTCAGATTCTTGGCGACGACCAAGTCATCACGCAAGTTCGTGAAGCCTTGGAGTTGTCCCGTGGGCAAAACTGCACGGACAGCTATATAGAGACGATGTTCAAACTGGCTGTCCAATCGGCAAAAGCCATAAAAACAAACGTCGCGCTGAAATCGCTCGGCACCGGCTCCGTTCCCAGACAAGCCGTGGAAAAGCTCAAGGGGATATGCCCGCTCACCGGCCGAAGCGCGGTAGTCATCGGCAACGGAAAAATGGGCAGGCTCGTCTCGGAGCTTCTGCTTGCCGAGGGGATGAGGGTTACAGTCACTTTGCGCGAATACAAGAAGGGCAACCTGCAGATACCGGAACACGCGGAAACAGTGAACTATTCCCAGCGGTATGCGGCAATAGAAAAAGCCGACATTGTCGTCAGCGCAACCACGAGCCCGCACTTCACTATCTGCTGCGACGAGCTGCTCAAGCTGGCGCGTTTGCCGGAAGTCATCGTGGACCTTGCAGTGCCAAGGGATGTGGAGCTCTCTGCTCGCGGCATTCCCGGCGTCACGCTGTTTACTATCGACGAAATAACAGACGAAAAACATGACCTCCCGCTTGAAAGCCTGCATGTGATAGAGGAAATAATTGCAGAACATGTAGAAAAATACTACAAATGGGCTACGGTAAAAGAGGGTACTGCAGCAAAGCGGGCCGGCTCAGGGCGCTTCTTTCCGCTGTTTATAGACATGCAGGGCAGGAAAGCGCTCGTGCTGGGCGGCGGGAACATTGCCCAGCGCCGCACGAAAATTCTTGCGGATTTTGGCGCGGACATCACCGTAATCTCCCCTGTTGCGGGCGAATACATCGAACGCGCCTCAGCATCGGGAGCTATCATCTGGCTGAAGCGGGAGTATGAAGAAGGTGACTTAGCTGATTTCGAGCCTTTCCTTTTAGTCGCGGCAACGGACTCGCGAAAGGCGAACCACGCCGCCATGGAGGAAGCTGCAGGGCTGGGCATACTCGTCTCGGTTGCGGACCACAGCGGGGAGTGTTCCTGCTTTTTCCCGGCGATTGCCGAAAGCGACGCCTTTGTCGCTGGCCTTATTTCAAAAAACGGCGACCACGGGAGCGTGAAACAAATGGCTGAAAGATTGAGGGGGCTGCTAGACCAATGACAATGAGCAGAATAGTACGCGTTGGCAGCCGTGACAGCGTTTTGGCGGTAAACCAAGCACGGATTGTGATGGAAGCTATCAAAATGAACAATCCAGACCTAGAGCCAAAGCTCGTTACGATTAAAACGATTGGGGACAAGATACTCGACAAGAGCCTGGACGAAATTGGCGGCAAAGGCCTGTTCGTCAAAGAACTTGAACAGGCGCTGATCGACGGGAGCGTCGACATTGCCGTACACAGCTATAAAGACATGCCCTACGAAGAAAACGAGAGCCTGCCGATAGTTGCGCTGTCCAAAAGGGAAGCGCCTTTTGATGTGCTCGTCCTGCCAAAAGGCACTGAAGGGCTTGGCACAAAGCTAGGTGCAGGGCAGGGCAAACCAAAGCCTGTGGGCACCTCTAGCCTCAGGCGGGCGATCCAGTTCGCCAGGCTTGAAAGCGGCTTTGAAACAGCCTCCGTTCGGGGGAACGTGCTCACCCGGCTGTCAAAGCTTGACAGCGGCCAGTATTCCGCACTGATACTGGCTCAAGCCGGGCTGGTCCGGCTTGGCCTGCAAGACAGGATTTCCCGCGTATTCGCTCCTGAAGAAATGATCCCATCAGGTTCCCAAGGCATCTTGGCTGTCCAAGGAAGGCTTGGGGAGGACTTTTCGTATCTGCGCACTTTTCACGACCTTGAGTCTGAAATCGTTTCAAAGGCAGAGCGGCAGTACCTAAAAACCCTCGGTGTGGGCTGCCACTCGCCGGTGGCTGTCTACGGGCAGATATCCGGCAACGAGCTGCTTCTGACTGGGATGTACGTAGGCCCGGCAGGCAATGTGAAGACTGGGAACATCGGCGGCGATGCCGAAAAAGCCGAATCCCTTGGAGAGGCGCTGGCAATCAGGTTGCGCAGCAGTTGAAAAAAGAAAGGCTGGCAAAAGGATGAGAGTTACTTTGGTCGGGGCGGGCCCGGGCGAGAAAGGGCTGCTAACGCTCAAAGGGGCACAGCGCATTAAAAATGCCGATGCAGTGCTCTACGACCGGTTTGTAGGCGACGAGATCGTCGCGATGATACCAAGCCGCGCCGAGAAGATAGATGTGGGCAAAAACGCCGGCAACCACCCGGTGCCACAGGACGAGATAAACAGGCTCCTGCTTGAAAAAGCCAGGCAAGGCCTTGACGTAGTGCGGCTTAAAGGCGGCGACCCGTTCGTTTTCGGGCGCGGCGGCGAGGAGCTTGAACTCCTCGCAGAAAACGGCATCCCTTTTGAGGTAGTGCCCGGCGTCACCTCTGCCATCGCCGGCGCGGCTTACGCCGGCATACCGGTAACCCACCGTGACTTCGCTTCCTCCGTGCAAATAATCACAGGCCATGCGAAAAACAACGAAACTCTTGCTATCGACTACGACGCAGTTGTCCGCGCCGGCGGTACGCTGGTGTTTGTGATGGGCGTTGAAAACGTAAGAAACATATGCGCAGGCTGCATTGCCGCAGGGATGGAGGATGGGATGCCCGCTGCGATCGTGGAAAACGCCACTGCCGGCAGCCAGCGCAAATTCCTCGGGACAGTGGGAACGCTGCCTGCCATAGCCAAAGAGAACAGCTTGACGTCGCCGGCATTGATAATAATAGGTAAGGTTTGCCTTCTTTCGGAGCGGTACGACTGGTTCAGCAAAAAACCGCTGCTTGGCAAGCATGTGGTCTCCGTAAGGGCAAAACGCGGTGCAAACGACTTGTCTGCCGCGCTGAGGGAATTGGGCTGCTGCGTCCACGAGCTTTGCGGCAGCATCAAGCCGCTTACCGAGCCAGGCTGCCCTCTGGGAAAAGCCCTCCGGCAGATAGACGAATACTCTTGGCTTGTTTTTACCAGCAGCGCCGGGGCAGACGTATTTTTTAACTACCTGATCGGGGCGGGAATAGACATAAGGGCCCTGCACCACCTGAAAATAGCCTGCGTTGGTGCCGAAACTGGCAAATCAATCAAGAAACGAGGGATAAATGTCGATTACTCCCCGGACGTGTACAATGGGGCGTCTCTGGCAAGAGGCCTTGCCGCGCTCGTCAAAAACGGTGAGCGGCTGCTCATTGCAAGAGCCAAAGACGGCGCAAAGGAATTGACGGAGATACTGAAAGGCGCAGGGGCAGCCTTTGACGACGTGGCAGTGTACGAAACCCAAAGCGGCTTCTTGCATGGTGGGGAAGCTGCTGCAATCATAAATGCCAAGGCTGATTTTGTAGCCTTGACAAGCCCGTCTGCCGCGAAGATGTTTGCGCAAGCTGCCGGCTGCATGGATTTTTCAACCGTAAAAGCCGTCTGCATCGGCGAGAAGACAGCAGCGGCAGCAAGGGCTCTCGGAATGGAAGCACATGTGGCCGGCGAGGCGACCATCGAGAGCATGGTAAAAAAGATAGAGGAGATGAGCAAGTAACATGACAACCAGGACAAGAAGGCTGCGCGGGAGCGAAATTCTAAGGCATATGGTCAGGGAGACAAGGCTTTCTGCTGATTCCCTAGTCTACCCTCTTTTCGTCCGCGAAGGCAAAAACATCGAGGAGGCGCTCCCCACGCTTCCGGGGCAGACCAGGTACAGCCCCGACACCCTAGCTAAAGGCGTCGAGGGCGCATTGCAAGCAGGCGTCCGGTCGTTCCTGCTGTTTGGCATCCCCGAAACCAAAGACGACAAGGGCTTTGAGGCGTACAACGAGACCGGCGTGGTTCAGCAGGCGCTCCGAAACGTAAAAAAGTCGTTTGGGAAAGACGCTTTCCTCATCACCGACGTGTGCTTGTGCGAATACACGTCCCACGGCCACTGCGGCCTCATTGACAGCTGCGGGGACGGTGGCAGAGGAGGGCATCGAGAGGGGTACGGAGTTGACAACGACAGCACTCTGCCGCTCCTTGCAAAGACGGCGCTTTCCCACGCCCGGGCCGGCGCAGACATGGTAGCCCCTTCCGGCATGATGGACGGGGCTGTTGCCGCCATGCGGGCGGCCATGGACGAAAACGGGTTTGCAGAAACCCCCATCATGAGCTATGCCGCCAAGTACGCATCAGCCTTTTACGGGCCATTTCGAGAAGCCGCAGGGTCCGCTCCGCAGTTCGGGGACAGGAAAACATACCAGATGGACTACCACAACGGGAGGGAAGCGCTCAAGCGGATAGATATCGACATCGGCGAAGGCGCGGACATCATAATAGTAAAGCCTGCCTTGCCTTGCCTAGACATCGTTTCAAAAACAGCTGCGCATATCAGCCTGCCGGTTGCGGCTTACAGCGTCAGCGGCGAATACGCGATGATAAAAGCGGCGGCAGCTTCCGGATTTGTTGACGAGTACGGCACGATGTGCGAAAGCTCGGTTGCCGTTTTCCGCGCGGGGGCAGACATATTGATCACGTATTTCGCAAAAGAGCTTGCAGGGGCAATCAGGAAAGGAGACATTGGATGACGGAAAAATCAAAGGCGCTTTTTTCGCGGGCAGCCTGTTTGATGCCGGGAGGGGTGAACAGCCCGGTTCGCGCTTTTAAAGCCGTTGGAGGAAACCCACTGTTCATCGACAGGGCCGACGGCTGCAAAATATATGACGCCGACGGCAACGCCTACATTGACTATGTGTCCTCATGGGGTCCTATGATCCTTGGCCACAACAACGCTGCCGTACGCGAAGCTGTACTAGGTGCCGCCAGCAAGGGCCTGAGTTTTGGCGCACCGACTGAGGCAGAAGTCAAACTGGCCGAAAAAATTGTCTCGCTTTCACCCTGCGCCGAAATGGTGCGGATGGTGAATTCCGGCACAGAAGCGGTGATGAGCGCCTTGCGGCTGGCACGCGCGTACACGGGGCGAAGCAAAATAATCAAATTTGAGGGCTGCTACCACGGGCATGCGGACAGCATGCTTGTGAAAGCCGGCTCGGGGGCACTGACTGCGGGCGTTCCGGACAGTCTCGGGGTTTCAAATTCCGTCGCAGTGGAAACCTTGACCGCTTCCTACAACGACCTTGCAAGCGCCGAGGCGCTTTTAAAAAGCTGTGACGTGGCTTGCGTCATCGTAGAGCCGGTCGCCGCCAACATGGGCGTTGTCCTGCCAAGGGAAGGTTTTTTAAGCGGGCTTAGAGCACTGTGCGACGCTTACGGCGCCCTGCTGATAATTGACGAAGTCATCACCGGGTTTCGGCTCGGCAGTGGCGGCGCCCAAGAATATTACGGCGTGAAAGCCGACCTTGCCACATACGGGAAAATCATCGGCGGCGGCATGCCTGTCGGGGCTTACGGCGGCAGGAAGGAAATAATGGAACTAGTTGCCCCAAGCGGGCCGGTCTACCAAGCAGGAACGCTTTCAGGGAACCCCGTCGCGATGGCGGCGGGGCTCGCCCAGCTTAACGCCCTTGAAAACCAGGACGTTTACAGCCATATCGGCCGGATGGGCGCAAAGCTGGCTGCCGGGCTTGCTGCAATAGCAAAGCGGCAGGGCCTGAAAGCATGCGTGAACCAAGTCGGCTCGCTGGCTTGCCTGTTTATGGGCATCGAGTCGGCAGACGACTACGAGTCTGTTAAGAAAGCCGACACAGGGCTGTACGCACGGTATTTCCGCGAAATGCTGGCTGCGGGCGTTTATCTGGCGCCGTCGCAGTTCGAAGCCATGTTCGTCTCTTATTCCCACTCGGAAGCTGACATAGATGAAACCCTAAACAAGGCAGAGCAAGCGCTTAAGAGGGCTGCATGAAAGGTTTTCTGGTGGTGGCTCACGGCAGCAGGGCAAAAGAAAGCGAAGCAGCTTTGGAATCCGTCATGGCAGTGGTCAAGCAAAGGCTGCCTGATGCGGCAGTCGAATGGGCGTTCATGGGGTTTTCAGAGCGAACGGTGGAAAAAGGCGTTTGCTCTCTGGTAGCCAGAGGCGTCACGGAAATAAAAATCGTCCCTTATGTGCTGTTTATGGGCATCCATATGAAGGAGAGCTTGCCGCAGCTTGCGGCAGAATGCGCCGCCGGTTTTCCGGGCGTTAAAATCGAAATCGGCGAGCCGCTTGGTTTGGACATGCGGCTTGCTGACATTCTGGCAGACAGGATAAAATGATGAACAAGGTGGAGACATGACAAGCATCACGAAATTATTGACAAGAGAGAATTACTTTGGCGATGGGCTCAGGTATTCGCAAGGGTCCGCGCACTCCATAAGGGGGGTGTCGGACAAGGCCGGGCCGGTCGTCGTTTGGAACTGCACAAAGACATGCAATTTGAGCTGCGTCCATTGTTACAGCGAGTCACAATGCAAGACCTACGACAACGAGCTGACCTTTGAAGAAGCTTGTGCGCTGATCGACGATTTGGCAATGTACCGCTGCCCCGTCCTGCTGTTTTCTGGCGGCGAGCCGCTTATGCGCCCTGACCTTTTGGATTTGGCGCGCCGCGCCAGTGAGAAAGGGATACGCCCCACGATATCGACCAACGGAACCCTGATAGACATGGCCATGGCCAAGGCTTTGAAAGACACCGGCGTTGGCTATGTCGGGATCAGCCTCGACGGGTTGGAAGAAACCAACGACCGTCTGCGGGGTAAAAGGGGCGCATTTCAACTGGCACTGGAAGGAATCCGAAATTGCGTCAAGGTAGGCCAGCGTGTCGGGCTCCGGTTTACGGTCAGCAAACACAATTACACCGAGGTTGACGGCATATTCGACCTTTTGGAAAGGGAAAACATAGACAGGGTTTGCTTCTACCATTTGGTCTACGCCGGCCGGGGCAACCTGATGATAGAGCAGGACATTTCCCACGAGCAGACGCGAAGCCTGCTCGACACGATCATCAGGCGTACGCTTTTGCTTGAGGAGCGCGGTCAAAAGAAGGAAATCCTGACGGTTGACAATCATGCTGACGGGGTGTACGTTTACTTGAAAACCCAAAGCCCATATGTTTTGGATATGCTGAGGAGGAACGGCGGCAACCGCTCGGGGATCGCATTTGCTTGCGTTGACAGCGAAGGCAACGTCCACGCTGACCAGTTCACAAGGCAAACCAGCTTCGGGAACGTCAAGGACCACCCGTTTTCGGAAATCTGGAGCAATCCAAGCCACCCGATGCTGCAAGGGCTCCGCAACAGGAAACCCCTGCTAAAAGGCAGGTGCGCCGCCTGCCGCTACCTCGACTTGTGCAACGGCAATTTCCGCTCCAGAGCAGAGTCCGTCACCGGTGATTTTTGGGCATCGGACCCCGCCTGTTATCTGACTGATGCTGAAATAGGACTGGAGGGCCACACAAAATCATAACGCCCTGCAGTTGCCGTAATTTTTTTACGGCAACTGTTGACTTTTTATGTTCCCTGCCATATAATAAGCACCAAGGAGGGCGAACGCATGTTAAAAAGATTCTCAGTTGAAGGGTTTAAAAACTTTGAAAATAAAGTTGCTATTGATTTTAGTGATGTCCGGGATTATAAATTCAATACGGAATGCATAACGAACGGATTGCTCAGCACAGCTGTAATCTACGGTAAAAACGCTGTTGGCAAGTCAAATTTTGGCTTGGCATTGTTTGATATTGTATCGCATTTAACAATGAACAACGTTACGCCGAGGCTTTACGACTACTATATGAATGTGAAAAACGGGAAAGGATATGCAGAATTTGAGTATGCATTTCAATTTAATGAAGATGAGATAGTTTATAGATATCGCAAAAAATCTGATCAGACAATGTGCTATGAATATTTGGAGCTTAATTCCGAAACACAATTTGAGATGAACGACAACACTAATATTCAGCCGCACTGGTTCGCCGGCTTTGATTTTCATAATTTATTTGATTTATTGCCAACTCTTAATTTAGAACAATATCGTGGAGGCTCATTGCTTAAATTCATTTTTTACAGCACTACTATGGGCAATAATAACCCTTATAGCAAAATGTTGAGATTTGTCAACAACATGCTGTGGTTTAGGTGTTTGGACGAAAACCGGTTTATTGGATATAAAGAAACAAGCCGCGACTATTTTGATTTCATTTTCGAGAAAAAAGAATATATTGACGAGTTCAACGTACTATTGAAACAATCAGGCATTGATGAGCCTGTTGTTGGGAAAAAAGATGCTGATCGTGAAACACGTCTTTACTATTATGACAAAACCCCAATACCTTTTTTTAAGGTTGCATCAAGCGGCACAAGGGCACTATATAATTTCTATTACTGGTACAAGACCGCACCCGATGTTTCGTTCATGTACATTGACGAATTTGATGCTTTTTATCATTATGAGCTATCAGAAACCATAGTTGGCATATTAGAAAAGATGCCCGGATTCCAAAAAATCCTGACCTCCCACAACACCAACCTGCTCTCAAACCGCATCATGCGCCCTGACTGCTATTTTATCCTCACAAAGGACAATTTGACGTCTCTCGCCAATGCCACAGAGCGCGAGCTTCGGGAGGGGCACAATTTGGAAAAGCTTTACATGAGTTTATCGCAGAATACAATCCGCATTTACTGATGCTGAAATAGGACTGGAGAGCCACACATGATCGTTTCCTGGAACACGACAAACCAATGCAACCTTTCATGCAAGCACTGCTACCGCGACGCCGGTTCAAAACGCGATGACGAGCTTACAACTGCCGAGGCAAAAAAGCTGATAGACGGGCTGGTGAAAGCGCACTTCAAAATCATGATTTTTAGCGGCGGCGAGCCGCTAATGCGCCCGGACATCTTTGAATTAACGGCATATGCCAGGGATTCCGGCCTTCGTCCCGTCATGGGCACCAACGGCACCTTGATTACTGCGGATGTGGCAGCCCGGCTAAAAGCATCCGGCGTCATGGGGGTGGGCATAAGCCTTGACAGCGCTGACGATAAAGCTCACGACCGGTTCAGAGGGCTTGCGGGGGCATGGCAGCTGGCGGTTCGCGGCATGAAAAACTGCCGGGATGCAGGCTTGGGATTTCAAATACACACAACCGTAATGGACTGGAACGAGCCCGAAATCGAGAAATTGACCGACTTCAGCGTGGATATCGGCGCCTCGGCGCACCACATTTTCTTTCTCATCCCGGTAGGAAGGGGCAGGTTTGAGAAATCAGTCGATGTGCAAAAATACGAGGATTTGCTGAACAGGATAATGGAAAAGCAAAAAACCGTGAACATCGAGATAAAGCCAACATGCGCCCCTCAGTTTACCCGTGTCGCTGAACAGATTGGCCTTGAAACACGCTTTTCAAGGGGGTGCCTCGCCGGGCTTTCATACTGCATCATAAACCCTGCAGGCAAAGTCCAGCCGTGCGCCTACATGGACATGGAGATAGGGAATGTCAGAGACGTCCCTTTTAACGAAATATGGACAGAAAGCGAAGTGTTTCAAAAACTGCGTTCGCAAAAATATTCCGGGGGATGCGGAGTTTGCGCGTTTTCTGGCAAATGCGGCGGGTGCCGGGCCCGTGCCATGTATTACAATGACGGCGACTACATGGCAGAGGACAATTACTGCATATTGAACGGTGGTGCCTGACATGGACGACAAGGACAAGGAACTGCTCAACCAGCTGCAAATCGGCCTGCCCCTCAGCGAAAGGCCCTATGGGGCGTTGGCCCTGCAGCTTGGTTTGAGCGAGGAAGACGTTTTGCACCGCATCCGCAAGATGAAGGAAGAAAACATCATAAGGCGGATAGGCGGCGTTTTCGACAGCAGCAAGCTGGGCTATCAAAGCACACTGTGCGCAATGTCCGTGCCCGCTGGCAAAACCTGCGAAGCTGCGCGGGTTATCAACGGTTTTGAGGGCGTCACGCATAATTACCTTCGGGACGGAGATTACAACATTTGGTTCACTGTAATAGCGCAGAGCAAGGCGAGGCTTGCAGATATTGTGTCTGAAATACAGCAGCGCACCGGCATCGAAGTCCACAGCCTGCCCGCGATGAGAAAATTCAAAATTGACGCGAGGTTTCACACATGAGCACAATGCAAAACCTATCTGAAGATGACAAGAAAATAGTCGAATGGCTGCAAGGCGACATCCCCGTCGTTTCCGACCCCTTTCATGCACTCGCAGATGAATTGGGCTTTTCCGTCTGTCGGTTGCTCAAACGCATCGAAGATTTCCAAGAAGACGGCATCTTAAAACGAGTAGGCGCTGTCGTCAGGCACCAGAAAATCGGGTTTGACGCCAACGCCATGGTGGTTTGGCAAGTGCCTGTTTCTGATATCGAAAGCGTGGGGGCACTGTTCGCAGAGCAAACGTTTGTTTCCCATTGCTACCAGAGGGAGACGCTGCCTGATTTCCCTTATACGCTGTACACTATGGTACACGCCAAGTCCGAAAGCGAGTGCCTGTCTTACATAAAAACCCTCGCCGAGCTGGCGGGCACCATTAACTATAAAATATTGCCCAGCCTGAAAGAGTTCAAGAAAAGCAGCATGAAATACTATTATAAAAGAAGAAAGGATGAATCAAATGAACATTATTAGAACAAAAGCTGTTGAACTGTCAACTATTCCTGCCATCGCCTACAAAATAAAACTTGCTTCAGGCGGAGCAGGCCTGAAAATCATGCGCTTGGATCAAGCGTTGTCTGCCAGCGCGTCCATTGACAAGCGTACCGGCGAACCTGTATCTTATGGTCAAGCCGACGAAGATTTGTTCCCTTCCGAGGCCTTTGAAGAGGTTCTTGAATTGACATCGGGGCTTCCGTACTCGGCGCGGGGGAAGATTAGGCTCATGGCCGTGGAGCAGGTAGAGGTAGAGGCAGAGGCAGACGAGATGAGCGAAGAAGACGCAGCCGGAGACATAACGAAGCGGGATATGGTCACAAGCGACGAATACGCAGCGATTGTTGAGCGCTACAGCGACGAGACTGGCAAAATGAATTACACGCTGATGAACAAGGATTTTATCCAGTTTGCATCAAAGAGCAAGGTCGTGCAGGAAATGGTGGCAAACAAAGCCCTGACAGATGAAATCATGCTTTTTGTCGTTAAGAGCCGTGCGGCGTTGATCGCAGGCAAAAAAGACAGCTTGGACGACAACGATGCGGCTGCACTCATAGAAACAATTGACGAAATAGACCCACGCAGCGCATTCAAGGGGTTGAACGCGCATATAGTCAAGCTGCTGTCTAGGGGAAGACGGAATTGAAGTGCAACTAAATAAGCCAGAAAACCCTTGATTTCCAATGTATTATGATATATAATTGTTCCGAATTCATAATACCTTTATGCGCCGCCTGCCAGCGGCAATCTTTTGAAGAAGGAGGCTATTATGGCAATTAAGTACATACCGGAGCCTTTTCGCATCAAGGTGGTAGAACCTTTGCGGATGCTAACGAGAGAAGAAAGGGAAACAAAAATCGAAGAAGCAAAGTACAACGTGTTCAACCTCCGCGGGGAGGACTGCTACATTGACCTTTTAACTGATTCGGGTACGAACGCCATGAGTCAGAACCAGTGGGGCGGCCTGATGGTCGGCGACGAGGCTTATGCCGGCGCGAACAGCTATTTCAAACTGGTTGAGGCCGGGAAAGACATCTTCAACTATGGCTGCATCCAACCTGTACACCAGGGGCGCGCGGCTGAAAAAGTTGTTTTCCCGATCCTGCTGGAAAAAGGGAAGTACGCCATTTCAAACATGTTCTTCGACACGACCAGGGCCCATGTGGAGCTGGCCGGCGCACGCGCGGTAGACTGTGTGGTCGAAGAGGCAAAAGACCCCATCACGCGGGCGAAATTCAAAGGGAACATGGACGTTGAAAAGCTTGAGAAGCTGATCAACGAACTGGGTCCGGAAAACGTCGGGCTGGTAGTGATGACCGTTACGAACAACTCTGCGGGCGGCCAGCCTGTGTCCATCAAAAACATGCGCGAGACGAGCGAGGTCTGCAAGAAGTACAACATACTCCTCGACATTGACAGTGCGCGCTTCGCAGAGAACGCGTATTTCATAAAGCGGGACGAGGAAGGCTACGCAGACAAGTCGATCAAGGAAATCGTGCGGGAGTTGTTCAGTTACGGCGACCTCTTTACCATGTCTGCAAAGAAGGACGGCATAGTAAACATGGGCGGGCTTATAGGCGTGAAGGACGCTGATACGCCGTTGCTCCTTCCAATCCGGGCCAACTGCATCTCATACGAAGGGTTCTTCACATATGGGGGCTTAAACGGGCGCGATTTGGAAGTGCTCTCCATCGGCCTTTACGAGTCGATAGACGAAAGCTACTTGGCATACCGCATAGGGCAGATGGAATACCTTGCTGCTAAGCTCGACGACGCGGGCATCGCGTACCAGTCCCCGGTGGGCGGGCACGGCGTGTTCATCGACGCTAAGCACATGTTCCCGGAGATTCCATATTACGAGTTTCCAGGGCAGACCCTCGCCATCGAACTTTACAAAGAAGCCGGAATCCGGGCGTGCGACATAGGATCCTACATGCTGGGCAACGATCCGGACACGAAGAAACAGCTCAAGTCAGAATTTGAATTTACGAGGCTTGCCGTGCCGCGCAGGGTCTATACGCAGGCTCACTTTGACGTAGTTGCGGACGCGCTTGTCGCAGTGAAGGAACGTGCGCGCGACATAAAAAGAGGCTACCGCATCACTTGGGAACCGCCAATGCTGCGCCATTTCCAGGCGCACCTCGCCCCTGCCGAATAAGCTATGAGGCTGAGAAAAGAAGCAGACGATCTGCAAGAAGAAGAAATACTGCTGATAGCGCGGGTTTCAGATGCGCTGGCACATCCTGCGAGGATCAAGATTTACCGGTACATAATGAAATGCAATAAAGAAAGGACCCCGGTGTGCAACAAAGATGTCGTTGCCGCTTTTGACTATTCGCAGGCGACGATATCGCAGCACTTGAAGAAGCTGGCAGATTCAGAGCTTGTCAAAGTGCAGAAAAACGATAAATTCTCAATGTACTACGCCAACTTTGGCGTGTTGGTTAAGTACTTGGACGCTACAAAGAAATTTGAGTGACGAAATCAAAAAAACAAAATCGGCGGAGGCTAATGCCCCGCCGATTTTTTGCCCCTAAATGCTGCAAGAAGCAGCTGTAGCTGTTATTTAGTGTAGTGAATGAATAGGTCAAGCAGGTCGAGCATGTCGATCTTGCCGTCGCCGTTCACGTCGCACATGCTTGCGGTGACCGCCCTGCCCCTGGAGTCGTTGACCTTTACTTGGTCGGCCCAGCCTGCAGCATCTGCGCTAAACCCGACGTACAGGAGCATGATGCCGAGGTCCAGGGCATCGACGGTGTTGTCTTTGTTCAGGTCGTATTTTGACCATACGAGCTGCTCGATGGTTGTCGTCGCTGTTGGGACCGCGATCGCCGAGTCAAGGTACACTGTCGTGTCGCCGTCATAGCCGACGGCCCTGAAGCCTGTCAGCTCCATTGTAGCGTCGCCCTGCGCGGTCGGCACGAAAACGAACTTGGCTACGTCGGCGAGCTTCCTTGCCGAGAAGCCGGTGGAGTCCCCGCCCGCCTCGTACTTCATGGTGACGGAGCCTTTCCACTTGCCATCTCCCGCGAACGTCCAGAAGATGTCGCTCATGGGCTCAAAGCCATTGACGCCTTCTACGCCGATGCCGGCGATGGGGCCGTCGATCGCAAATTCAAGCTCAAAGGCCAGAACGTCTTTTGCGCCGTATACTTCAAGAGTGTATACAACATCGCCTTCAACGCCCGAAACCTCTGGTGTTTTCAAGCCAGCCTTGGTGGTGTAGAACCAAAGGCCGGTGTCGATCACCGACTGCACCCACTGGCCGTGCAGGCCGCCGTTGGGGCTGTAGTTGTAGTCGCGGCTTGAAGGATTCATCGTCGGCCTGGTCCCGCTGTACGGGATGTTGTAGAAGATGTCCGGGTCCACGGCTTTTGCTTCCCCTGTGACGATCCCTTTGCAAACGGCCTTTACGCCAAGGTAGTTCTGTTTGGCGACCGACAGAGTGTTCGCGGAGATCGGCGCGGTGTTGTTTCCGGCAGACTCAAAGAACATGGTCGGGCAGCTGTGGTTGTACGGGTTCAGGTTTTGGTAGTTGATGCCGAGGCTCATCCCAGATGTTACGCCGCCGAAAATCTCAATGCCGGTGTACATGTCCATGCACGGCAGGGCGTACGGTGGGTCGTATGCCAGCCTCACGTCTTCTGACATTTCGCAGAAAGCGTACCCTGCGAGCTGTTTCATTATGGTGTTGTAGTCCTTGACGTAGGGCAGCGTCGGCCCGTCGACGTAGAGGGACGTGCCTATGGACATGGTGATTGGCATCGAGCCGCTCACGTAGCCCGGTATCCTGTTGCCGTTGGTAGGCGTGGTGTTCTTGTTGCCCTGGTGGTGCAGGTCAAGGGCGTAGTCGGGCATGATGTCGCAGAAGAGCTTGTAGTACGCCATTGATTCCCTTGCCCCGAAAGCCCAGCCCTCGCCGGCCAGGTTCACTTTCCAGTCGCGGTTGAGGTCGTAGTTGGTGTAGTTGCCCGGGCCTGTCACTCCGGTCTGGCCGGGGACGCGGCGCTCAGGCTGGACTACGGTGCCCCTCTGGTTGCGGTTCGACCCGTCTGGGTTGTAGACGGGGATGGCATAGATGGTCAAGCCCGCCAGCTCCGCCCTCAGCGAAGCCGACCCTATGTATTCCCATATGAAGTCCATCAGGCCGATAGTGG